>JAFAHP010000519.1 GCA_019237175.1 Alphaproteobacteria bacterium | reverse complement strand
GCGCGTCTCGCGGCAAGTCGAGCAGGGCATAAAAGTCGGCGCGAATGAGGTCGGCGAACCCACATTCCCACAATTTGCGAAAGCGGACCGCTTGGCTCTCCGCCACCGGCTCGCGGTGCAGGGCCTCGCTGGCAGCCCGATAAACGGCGCTCGTGCCGGCGGCAATCTGATCCGACATTGCGTCCCGACGATCGCGGTATCAATCCAGTTCGCCGAAATGGCGCTCGACCTTGAGGATTGCCTCGACGGTATCGTTGGCCTCAGCCTCGCTGTAATTCTCGTTCAGATAAAGGCAAAAAGAGCGATCGCGAATGCTTCGCGCATTCTCTGTCTTGAAGTCGTCGGCGAGATAGGACTGGACCCAAGGCCACTCGTCGACGACAAAACGATAATGAGGATTGAGGTCGATCCCTTCGGCGCGCACAGCTTCGGCGAACTCGATCTTGCTGCCGCGGATCCGGTCGGTATCGACGATGATCGGGAAAAAGAACGGCGAATCGTTTGGGCTCAGCGGGTAAGGCCGGCATATCCGGGCGCGGTCGGCAAGACCGGCGGCAACATCGGAGACATATGACAACCGCCGCATGATCGTGCTTTCGAGACGCCCCAGCGACGCCACCCCGATCGCGCAAGAAATCTCGTCGGTATGGTGGTTTAGAGCCGGGAACAGATAGGTCGACGGATCGCGGTCGCTGAAATCCGCGCGCCAGCGCGGCTTGCCGCGGTCGGCATGGGCCAATACCCGACGGAAAAGCTCCAAATCACGGCAATAAACAACACCCCCCGAAGGGCCCGTCATATGGGCCTTGCGATACATCGTGGAGAAAGCGGCGATATCGCCGAAACTGCCGACCGGCCGCCCCCTGATCTTGGCGCCGTGTGCCTGGCTCGGGTCTTCGAGCACCCGTACACCGCGGTTTTGTGCTGCCGCCGCGATCTTGTCGGCCTCGGCCGCCTGTCCCGCCGCATGCACAAGGCAGATCGCCGACACGTCGGGACTGAGACGCTCCAGCACCTCATCGACCCCGACATTGTAGCTGTCGGGCCTGCTGTCACACAACTTTGGCTTAAGCCCATTGAGAATAATCGCACTTAGCGACCCCGGATCGGTTATCGGGGAGATCAGCACCTCGCTGCCTTTGGGGAGGTCGAGGGCCGCGAGGGCGACAAACAGAGATGCGGTTCCGGTCGCGACAGCGTCCGCATAGCCGCCACCCATCATGCCGACAAACGCGTCGGTGTAGAGCTTTTCGAACGGCCCCTGGTAACCGGGATCGATCTGCTGCTCGCGGTAGTAGGCGATGACCTCTTGGATCATCCGCACCTCGTCATCACCGAGCGCCAAGCGCGGTGGCATGCGCGCGCGGCGCACGGGTTCGCCGCCGTGGATCGCGAGCCTCTCGTTGGGCCGGGCGCTCATCCTCGCTAATCCAACCCCACTCGCTGGGCGATGCGGGAGAGGCTCAGTCCGTGCGCTGCGAGCATGTCGGGATGTCGACCGAAATTGTGAATAAAGTCATCCTGCAGTGTGAATGTGTCGAGCCGGCAGCGCGCTTGGATATCCCAGGCGAGCTGTTTGGTTTGCGCCGCCAGACCGCCCTGCGGCACGTGCTCTTCGATCACGACGACGTGGTTGTGATGCTTTAGAGCTTCGATGATCCCGTCGCGATCGAGCGGCTTCAGCGTGTGGCTCGAATATACCGTCGCCGATTTTCCAATAGCCGCAAAGCGATCGGCGAGATCAACCGCGGTCTTGCTGACGACGCCATAGGATAAAATGCACACGTCGTTGCCGCGACGCAGAGCGCGTAACTTGCCAAACTCCCAGGGCTCGGCATCCTTTGTCAAGTCCGGTTCGCCCGACTTGCCGAGGCGCAGATAGACCGGCCCATTCTTCTGGCGGGCGCACCACCGCGTTGCCTCGGCGACCTCGGCCGGGTCGCAGGGCGAGACGATCTGCATGTTCGGGATGGCGCCGGCGACGGCAATGTCCTCCATCGTGTGATGGGTGCCGCCATGATCGGAGTAGATCACCCCAGCGCCCATACCGACCACCGTTACCGGCAGATTTTGATAGCACAGGTCGTCGCGCACCATCTCGAACGGACGATAGAGCGAGAAAGTTGCGATGGTATAGGCGAAGGGTTGGCACCCCTTGAGCGCTAGTCCGGCACAAATGCCGATCATGCTCTGCTCGGCGACACCGACATTGATGAAGCGCTCGGGGTACTCCGAACTGAATCTTGCCATGTTGCCGACCGGTGAAATGTCGGCGACCACGACGTAAATATCGGGGTTTTCGGTCGCTTCACGGTACAAGGTTTCGGCGAACATGTTTCTCATCGCGCGCTCTCCAGTTCGTCGATAGCGCGACGGTATTCATCGAGGCTCGGCGACCGGTAATGCCAGATCGGCACGTTTTCCATGTAGCTGACGCCTTTTCCCTTTGTCGTCTTGGCGACCAACATGAATGGCCGACCGCCGCCTCGATTGGTGACGGCGCCGAAGATTGCTTCCGAATCATGACCGTCGACTTCCGCGACTTCCCAGCCGAAAGCCGTGAATTTGTCGACCAGGGGGTAGAGGCTCGGATGGGTCACCGAGGTCCGGCCGAGGCTTTGTAGATCATTGTTGTCCACCGCAGCGATCAGGTTATCGAGGCGCAGCGACGAAGCCATCAAAACCGCTTCCCAAGTCGAGCCCTCCTGGACCTCACCATCGCTGAGCACAACATAGATCCTGCCGCCGGTCTTGCGACCGCGCTCGGCAAGCGCCATGCCGCAAGCCATCGACAGGCCATGGCCGAGCGAGCCCGTCGCCGCCGCGATGCCCGGGATGCCGTAGTCGGGATGGACGCCGAGATGCCCGTCCGCTTTACAATAGCCGTCGAGATCGGCGCGGCTCAGGATTCCGTCTTCCTCGAGGATGACATACTGGATCATGCAGCCATGGCCCTTCGACATCAGAAAGGTGTCGGGCGAGCAACCATCCGGATTGCGCCGCATAAGACCGTGGTAAAAGCAGTCCACAACTTCGGTGCAAGAATAGGCCGAACCGATGTGCAGCGCCTGCACCTGCTGCGATATGTCCAGGATGCGACGGCGATAGCGCCGGCACCGCTCGCGCGCCTGCCTGATGTCGAAACCGTTGCCGGGTAGGGTCATGCGTGAAACCTCTCAAGCCTCGATGATCGTCCAATAATAATCTCCGGTATAGCCCGCTTCCTCGAACAGTTGGCGCCAGCCGGCCGGGTCATGATGCGTCTTCGCGGTCAGAACCCAGCTAAGAAAAATCTGCCGTTGTGCGGGCGTCCTGTAGGAATCGACTTGAATGTAGGCGCGACCGGGCGACAGCCGCTCGATCTCCTTGATCGCGGCGATGCACTCGGCGCGGTCGAGATTGTGAACGACATTTATCGCAATGGTCGCCGCGAAGCTGTTGTTGGGAAACGGCAGCTTGACGCAATTGCCGAGATGCAGGCGGCCGATGACCTCGGGTTCGCAATTCATTAACGCGTATTCCGAGACATCGAGACCAAAGGCCTCGATCCCCGGGCACACCTTCGATAGATCTTTGACAAGAAAACCTTTGCCACAGCCGACATCGAGCACCCGGTCTCCGGGCTTTAGACCAAAATGCGCGATCATGTCTTCGGCGATCGGGATCCATCGTCCATCATAACGATAGCCGCCGTATCCGGTATCGCGCGAGCCGTCAAAGTATTCGCGACCGTATTCACGGGCGATGCGGATATTTTCCTCACTCTGCGCGGCCGTTCGCACTCCGATGTTGCGCGTGGAGCGCGGATATCGGCGCAGCAGGTTGATCTCGGCCATGCCGGTACTTTCGCGAGCTTCGCCGATTTGGCAGCTGTGGGCTGTTGCGGATGTGACGGTTCTAATGGTCCCCTGTGCTCGCCGGCAGCGCCCCCGCCAACGACGCGCGGGGTAACATCCGGTGCTGCGCGGGCCGTGTCAATATCCACCGTCCTGCCGGCCGGACCCGAATAGGCGATCGCCCCCTCGACGCCAATCTGTGGCGTCGACGGCGCAAATGAAGCGGCAACACCAGGCCCCTCGGCAGCCCTTCCCGCCCCGGGTTCGACCCCGGGGATAGCGGGGGAGGGCGAGGGGTGGGACGGTGTTTCGACGACGCGCGCCGCAATCCGAATGCCGCCCATGCCCGCAGTCAGGGGTCTTCAGGGCGTTAAAAATCGACTGGTTATGCGGCGGCCGCGCCGGCCTCTATCGCGAGGAGTTCTTCTGTGAGCTTCCGATAGGCGGCGATGACTTCCTCGATCGGGCCGATTGTCATGATCCGCCCGTGGTGAAGCAAGAGCCCGCGGGTACACCAGCGCTCGACCAGCTCCATCGAGTGGGACGCGAGCACCAGGATGCTCGAATGGCCCACAAACTCCGCGATCCGGCGCTCCGCTTTTGCGAGAAACCGCGCGTCGCCGGCGGTTAGCCACTCGTCCATGATCAGGATATCGGGAGCGATGCAGGTCGAAATGGCAAAGGCCAAACGAATCATCATTCCGGCAGAGTATGTCCGCACCGGCATGTCGAGATAATCGCCGAGCTCGGTAAACTCGGCTATCGAGGCTGCGCGCTCAGCCATCTCTCGCGGACGGATACCCATATACATGCCGCGCAGAATAATGTTCTCGTGACCCGTCGCGTCTCCATTGAGCCCGACGCTCGTATCGAGCAGCGACGTCACATGGCCCGTCGAAGTCATGCGACCATTGGTCGGCTCAAAGACGCCGGCCAGCACCTTGAGCAGCGTCGTCTTGCCGGCGCCGTTCGCTCCAACCAGGGCGAATCGGTCGCCGCTACGCAGCTCAAAGCTGATTTCGTTGAGCGCGCGCACATTGATACGGTCGCGGGCGTCGCGCGCCAAATTGCCGCGCGTCGTGGAAGCGAGCAGCACCTTTTTCAGGGAGCGGCTGCTGCCCTGATAAATCGGAAACTCGACCGAGACATCTTCCAGGCGCACAAACGACACAGCGACGAGACCCGATCACTCACACCCAGAAGGCGATGCGCGCACGAAAGCGGGTAAAAAACATAAAGCTGAGAGCGCAATTGCACAGGGTCACGATCGCCAGGATCGACCATGAATGCGGCGATGTAGGCATGCCGAGGAGGGGAGACCGCACGACGTCGATCACGGTATAGAGCGGGTTGAGCACCGCCCACCACTGGTTGCTGCCGAGCGCCGCGGGCGGCCACATGATCGGCGTCAGGAAAAATATAACCTGGACGACACTGGCGACGATCGGCGGCACGTCGCGAAAGCGCGCGCAGATCATGCCCAGAAAGATGCTGATGGCGACCCCGTTGACCGCTGCCAGCAACAGGCCCGGGAAGATCTCGACCAACCGCATCCACGCGATCGGATGCGGAAAGATGATCAGTACAATCGGAATGATGACAAAGCTGTGCGCCAAAACCAGGATGTTGCGATAGACGAGCCGGAAGGCGTGCAGCGAAAATGGCAATTTGACCTGCTGGATGATCCCGCGCACCGCGTCGAAGGTGCCGCAGCCTTCGGTGATCATGCCGGCAATAAAATTCCAGATGATCAGACCGACCGTCAGCAGCGGCAGGTAATCTTTCATCGGGGTGTGAAACAGCTTCGAGTAAATGACCCCCATTGAGCTGATCAGCACCACGGTCGTGATCGTTTGCCAAAACGGGCCCAGCATCGAGCCGCGATAGCGCAGGCGCATGTCCTGGTGCGCGAGCTGTATCCAGAGCCAGCGCTGCGCAAAGCCATCGCGAATGTCCGCGACCGCGAGAGCAACTCGGGTCGACGACGCCAGGAGATCGACGATAGTATCCGCTGCGGGCTCGGAAACGGCTTCCAGTTGTGTCACGCGGCAACCGTCCTGGAACGTGGTAGCGCGCCCCACCCCGGAGACCGCCCGGGCGAACCGCACCGCGGGGCCCTATAACATGGCCGCCGGGACGCGTCCACCGACCATTGCCGGCGCTTCGGGTCCGATTACCGTGAGCCGGAAGTCGCACCTGCTGCGTGCGGGGTCGCACCTCGTGAGGTATCGTCATCTCCACGAGCGCAGGCGCCCCACGATTGCGAGGGTCCACCGCTGAGACCGGTTTCCGGCCTGCTTGCGCAATGGCGCGCTTCGGTTATCCTGATTGCGCCTGCAATCGGGGGATCAAACGGGCGCGTTATGGCTGGAACAGCATTAGGCCGTGCCTGCACATCGCTAGCGGCGGCGTGCTTCATGCCCGCCTCCCGTATCACCGTTACGATCGTGACGGGCCCCTTATTTTTTCTGGTGATCGTCCCGGTGGGCATTGCCATGCGGTTGATTGGCAAGGATCCGTTGCGGCGACGGCGCGATCCCGCCGCATCCACCTATTGGATCGACCGTGCCCCGCCCGGACCGCCGCCGGCAGCGATGAAGCATCGGTTCTGATGGGGCACCTACCGCCCTCGCGCAGGTTGGAGAACTGCGGGCTCCCCTATATGTGTATCCGCGGAAGTCTGGTTGCTCCCGTGGTTGTTGTGATGGACGCCTTCGACAACCTCGATGTCGTCGAAGCTCGCGTCTCCTCTTAATCCATCGCGTTCTTTAGTCTATGCGGATACTCGGCATCTCGGCCTTTTACCATGACAGCGCCGCCGCGCTGATCGAGGACGGGGAACTGGTTGCCGCGGCTCAGGAAGAACGCTTTACGCGCAAGAAGCACGATGCGCGTTTCCCGCAGCACGCGATCGAATACTGTCTCGCAAAAGCCGGCACTCCCCTCGACGGCGTCGATTACGTCGCCTTTTATGACAAGCCGTTTTTGAAATTCGAGCGGTTGATCGTGACCTACCTCGCGATGGCGCCGCGCGGTTATCGCAGCTTTGCCGAGGCGATCCCGGTCTGGCTCAGGGACAAGCTGTTTCAAAAAGCGT
>JAFAHP010000423.1 GCA_019237175.1 Alphaproteobacteria bacterium | reverse complement strand
GATTGCCGAAAGTTGGGGAAGATAGGCCAACCGTTCCCGCCCGGCACATTTCACCGCTCCGCCGGCCGGTTTTACCAGGCCCGCGATCGCCGCCAGCAAGGTGCTCTTGCCGGCCCCGTTCGCTCCGACAACAGCGGTCAGGCTGCCCGGCGCGAACTTCCCGCTGACGGCTTCCAGAGCGACGCGACGGCCATAGCGCACGGTCACACCGCAGAGCTGGACCCCGCCGTCAGCGACCATGGATCCAATCGAGCAAAGCGGTTTTCTCCCCGACCGCCCCGCCGCACACTTGCGCGCCGCCTCGGCGCGAGGGCCGCGGGCGTTGTGGCTCGAATGCCGCCAGCCTCCCATAAAGCCCAGATGCGCGGCAATACCGCTATCACCGGGCGCAGCAGAAACGCACGATGCGCCTTCCGCGGATGCGGGACCAGCCTCGAAGTGGTGGCTGGCGGCATCTTGCGGAATGCGCCATTCTGAATGCTAGGGTCTGTGCCGCCGCGCTGCAAACCGAGAGGGGAGGAGCAATCATGAGAATTGCCGCAATCGTCGCGTTAGCAGCGATGTCGGTCCTGTCGCTGTCGATGCAGTCGTCGCCCGCCGCCGCCGAGACCGATTGCAAGGCGCTCGTCAAGCCTTCGCCATTTGGTCCGGATGATCAGACCGGCGCCACCAACCGGGTCACCCCCGCCGTCACCAAGGCCGCAGCCGCCGAGATCCAGACCGGGGTGGTCACCCCGATGGCCAACATCCTTGTCGACGGGATACCGCTTTTCGGCACCCGCTTCAGCAAGACCGTGCTCTCGAGTTTTGCCCTGCTGCCGGGTGCCGAATTCGGCAAAAACAAGCTGACCTATATGGAAGACACCTATTTGAGCCAAAGCCATGTCGGCACCCATATCGACGGCATCGGCCACATCGGCATACAAGATTGCTATTACAATCAGACGCCGATGGGCAAATACGTCACCCAAAACTATCTGAAGAAGTTGGGTATCGAAAACATCAAGAGCTTTGCCACGCGCGGCGTCATCATCGACGCGGTGAAAGTCTTTCAGGCTGCGGGTAAACTGAAGCCCAACCCTGCTTGCAAGACCCCGTGCCTCGATGGCGGCACTGTCATCGCGACAGCCGATTTGCAGGCCGGGCTGAAGATGTACAACGTGACCCTGCGTGAGGGGGATGCGGTGTTTATCAACACCGGCTGGGGTGATCTGTTCCGCCAGTGGCCGGCGCAGAACGCGGCCTACAACAAAGGCGAACCCGGCATCGGCGAGTCGGCCGCAGAGTGGCTCGCTTCGCAAAAAGTGGTTGCGGTGGGCGCCGACACCTGGGCGGTCGAGGTGGTGCCCGGCGAGGACGAGGAGATCGCCTTCCCGGTGCACAAGACACTCATTACCGACAATGGCATCCACATCATCGAGAATGTGCGCACCGACTTGATCGCCGCCGAGGCCGCAAAGTCGGGGCGGGCGACCTTTTTCCTGAATATGACGGTCCCTAAGGCGGTCGGTCTGACCGGCACTTTTGTCAACATCGAGGCGATCCAGTAAACCACGACCATGCCGCCGGTGCTGCACCGCCGTGTGTTCCTGGCGGGAATGCTCGCCGGCGGGGTCGCTGCGGCGGGAAGCGCCGCTGCCGCAGGACGGCGCTTCCGGATCGCGCTTGCCGATCTCGACGAAACCCGTGGGGTCACGCTCGAAGGGCTCGGCTTTACCGGGGCCGATGTGCGGCGGAGTTTCGAGCTCGCGGCGCGCACGCTGCCGATCGACATGCTTTATTTCGACAATGCCGGCGACCCCGCCCGCGCGGTCGCCAACGCGGAAGCTGCGATTGCCGCCATGGTCGACTTGCTGATCGAATATAACGCCGATGCCGAAGCGAACGCCGAAATCGCCCGGCGCCTCGCCGCCGCCGGCGTCCCGGCGCTGGCATTGGTCGATCCACTCCCGGGGTCGCCGCTCTACGGACCGGACAACCGCGCCGCCGGCCGTATCGCGGGTCGGGCGCTGACCGCCTTCGCGCGCGAGAATTGGCCAGGGGAAGCGGTGCAGGCGATCCTGATCGGCGACCTCGCCGACCCCGGCCCCGCTGTGAAAGAGCGTGTACAGGGCATCACCGACGGCGTTCACGAATCCTTGCCCACGCTAAAGCTGGCACCGCTCGACACGGGCGGACAGTCGGTGCGGGCCGACGCGCTCTTGACAAAATTCCTGGTGACGCAGCCCGGCCAACGGCTGCTGATCGCGACCCTCGACGACTTGGCCGCCGTCTACGCCAAGAACGCCATCGAGATGAACCGGCGTCAGAGCGACTGCGTCATCGTCAGCCAGGGGCTCGACCCAAATATCCACGGCGGTGTCAGCGAAAAGAAAGAAATCGACCCCAACAACCGCGCCAGCGTCGTGCTGGGTTCGGTGGCCTATTATATGGACCGCTACGGCTACGACGTGCTGCCTCTCGCCTTGCGCCTGCTGGCCGGCGAGAAATTGCCGGCGCGGACGGTGACGCACCACATCCTGGTCACCGCCGCAATCGTTTTCCGGGAATATCCGCCAATCGACATGAACTGATTGGGGCGCTGTTTTTCGTCAATCGACATTCCCACGCCGTGTTGAAGATCGCTACCTGGCCTCCGACGGAAGCGTGCTGGTGCGCGGGCTACCTGAAGTCGTAGGCGAGTTAGCTATATCAACTTGGGTTATAACCGATCACCGCCTGGGTTACGTCCGCGACGGGCGATCGGTCGCCTAGCCTGGGGGCCTGGGGGCGAGCACCCGGGGGGCGATGTTCTGCAGGTTGGTCTCCTTTACCAGGACGCTAAGGAAGTGAATCGGAGGTCCCTTCGACCGGGACCTCCGCGGCGACGGCCGGCGCTTTGCGGCATTGCGTTCACAACATTCTGACATCACGCGCTGCATGAGGTCGTGGCATGCCGGTGATTGGCGAACTCACCCACCTCGAGAGGAGCGCGTACCATTCAAAGTATAGGGATTATAGTCATAAGGCGACCAAGGCGCCGCCCAATAGGGCGTGTTAGTCCAGTAATACGGGTAGGGCGCGTTGGCCCAATAGTAAGGGTAAGGCGCATTCCCCCAATAATACGCGTAAGGCGCATTGCCCCAATAGTACGAGTTGGGCGCGGGATAGTAATTATAATACTGCGCATGGGCGGTCGTTACGGCGCCCGCACAAAGCCCGAGCCCGATCACCATCGCTTTCGTCAGGATCCGCATCATCACAGACATCTCCAACAGCTTCTGTATCGAAGGCATGAGCCTTGTTTTCTCAACAGCAGACCCCAAAACAACGTTCCCTTGATCCGGATGCGCGGCGTGGCGCCGAGCTCTGGCGCTCTATCCCGAAGGTCCTCAAGCAGCACTTCGACGTCGCGGATCCGGCAGAGATCGAGCAACGGCCGACAAGGAACTGCCGCTGCAACCGGTCTTTGGCGACTGGCCGGTGAGCATCGATCGCTCGGTACACGTCGAAGCGA
>JAFAHP010000411.1 GCA_019237175.1 Alphaproteobacteria bacterium | reverse complement strand
AAACACCGCGTTTTCTCGATTACACTATCATCCGATGCGGGGTGAAGCGCTATGTTCCGATGTCTCCCCGGTTATGCAGCGCTGCATCGCACCATGATCCCGATCATAGGGGAAATTGCCCTCGATGACAGCCGGATCGTGGAAAATTTCATCCGAGCGTCCGGTCCCGGTGGGCAAAACGTCAACAAAGTGGCGAGTGCTGTACAGCTTCGCCTGCGGTTGGCCGATGTCATCGGACTGACCCCGGAGGTGCAGGGGCGTCTCACGCGTCTCGCCGGACGCCGCCTGACCGACGATGGCGTCCTCATCATCACCGCCCGCCGCTTCCGGACGCAAGAGGCAAACCGTCAGGATGCACTCGACCGGCTCGTCGCGCTGTTACGTCGGGCCGCCGTAACTCCGCCGCTGCGCCGCTCGACGCGGCCCACGGCGGCTTCGATCGCGCGCCGCCGCGAAGCAAAATCCCGCCACGCTGCTCTCAAAAAGCAGCGTCGCACCGAACACGACAGGGATGGCGACGCGTAGCGTCCTGGGCGAGGACCTCGCTCATTGCTGGCCCGCGAAGGGGGAAGATCTGGGTGCATTACCCTAGGCCGAAAATCCGATCGGCGGTAAAGAAGGTTGCTACGGAAGCGGGGGGTGGTTTCGGGCGTTCCAACCGGCTCATTTCGGATAAGTTCTGCTGACGGCTACCATCCCGGTTCTACCGCGCGTCAATAGGTTATTGAGAGGAGCCATGCATGTAACCCGTCGTAACTTGGCGATTGCGGGGGCGCTGGCGTTCGGCAGCGCGAGCCTGGTGGGCAGCTTCGGAGCCCTCGCCGACGCTTCGGACGCGGCGGCGGTCAGGAATCAGGTCGAAGTTTTGCGCAAGGCGCTGTTGGCCGCGGACAAGGCCGATTTGCAGAAATTGACGGCCGATCAGCTCAGCTACGGCCATTCGGATGGCCGGGTTCAAAATAAGACCCAGTTCATCGACGGGGTGCTTACCCGCAAGGCGGTCATCAAATCCCTGACTTTTCCCGATCTCAGCATCGCGCTGGCGGGCGATGCCGCAATCGTGCGCCATACTTTTGCGTCGGAATCCGAGAGTGGCGGCAAAACCAGCAATATCAGGCTCAGCGTACTGTGCGTTTGGCAGAAACAGGACGGCGATTGGAAGCTGCTGGCGCGTCAAGGCTACAAGCCGGCCTAGGTGGCCGCTTCCCAGGATGGCCATCCGACGAAGGTCGCGATCCTTCCCAACCATGGAGACCGGCTCCGCCGGCATGGGAACACCCAACTCACGATCGCGTAGTGAGTGGTTGATGACATGCGGCGTTACTCGCCGGCGGCAGGGGTTCCTTTGCCGAGGAGTTCGGCCTCTTCTTCGGCCTCGCGCTTTGCGCGCGCCTTTTCAACGAACCGGCACGAGATGATCGAGGCTTCGAACAACACGATCAGCGGGATCGCAAGGCTGGTCTGGCTAACCACATCGGGCGGGGTCAGCACCGCGGCAACGACGAACATAATCACAATAGCGTAGCGCCGTTTGGCGGCGAGTCCGGCCGAGGTAACAAGCCCGACCCGCGCCATCAGGGTCAGCAATACTGGCAATTGAAACGCCACCCCAAAAGCGAACAGCAGGGTCATGACGAGCGACAGGTACTCGTTGACCTTGGCTTCCAGCACGATCGGCAAAGTGCCGGGGCCGCCCGCCGACTCGAAGCTGACGAAAAACCGCCACGCGTATGGAATAACCACAAAATAGGCGAGCGCCGTGCCCATCGCAAACAGCACCGGCGTAGCGAACAGATATGGGAAAAAGGCCCGCTTTTCATTTTTGTAGAGACCAGGGGCGACAAACTTCCAGATCTGCGATGCGACGATCGGAAAGGCAATGCACAGCGCCGCCCAAAACGAGACTTTCACATAAGTAAAGAAGGCTTCGGTCAAATTCGTATAGATCAGGTGCCTGCCGGTTTGCCCCTGGAAGATCACCGCCAGCGGGTGAACCAAAAACGCGAAAATCCGTACCTTGAACTGGTAGCAAACCAGAAACGCGACCATAATCGCGCCGATCGACCACATCAGCCGATTGCGCAGCTCGATCAGATGATCGATAAGCGGCATTCGGCCCGCTTCGAGTTCGGCCTCGCGATCGTCTTCGGTCATGGCGACTTACGGTTTGGGCGGGGTCACGCTGACGGCACCAGGCTCCGGCGGCGGTGCTTCCGGATGCTCGGACTCGGCCCCCGTAATCGTGTCCGGCTCCGATTTTGGCGCGGCCACCATCGGCACCGGCGCCGCCGGCGTGTTCGCGGCGCTCTCAGCCCCCGGCCGTGCCTTGCCACACGCTGCCGCCTCAGCCGGCACCCCGGCGGCGGTCCCGGATCCGGCGCCCGGCGCCTCGGCCTCGCTGCGGGCGTCCCGTGCCGGAACCGCAACCGCCGAGGAAAAGTCCGGCAGCTCGGGTGGTTTCAAACTCTCTCTCAGATCTCCGGTCGGGTCGATCGTATTCTGAAATTCCTTGTTCAGGTCGAACTCGGCTGCTTTTTTCAGCTCCTGCCGCATTTCGTCGAGCTCGGCCTCACGGATCATCTGATCGATGCTGCTCTGAAACTCGCGCGATAGGGTCCGCGCCTTGCGCACCCAATAACCGGCAACGCGCAACGCTTTTGGCAGATCCTTGGGCCCGATGAAGACCAGCGCCACTGTGCCGATCAGCAAGATCTCCGACCAGCTGAAATCAAACAACATCGGAACCGGTTCCGCTGTGCAACGCGACCTCGTATGGGGTACGCCCGCTCGGCGGCGATGATGTCAGAAAGGCCGCAACCGGGCAACGGCGCCACTCGTGTTTCTCCATTCCCCCGCCAACGGACGCCTGGGCAGTTTTCAGGCCCGCTAGACCCGCGAATAGTCGCCGGCAGTGATATGGCTGCGAAACTGCAGCGGCTCGGTGATATGCCGGATGGGTTCCAGGCTGCCGCCGGTGCCACGAACGATGATCGTGCCGTAACCCAGCAGCCGACCGAGAATCGACTGGTCGACATCGACGCTCTCGACTTTTGAGCGGTTCATTTCGAGCGTGTGGCGGCCCAACAATCCGGTCTTGTAAATCACCCGGTGATCGGTCACCGCGAACTCGGTTGTGGCGCGGCGCATAACGGCGCGCAACGCCGCGGAAAGCGCCAACAACGCAAAGATTGCTGCGGCGATCCACAGCGCCAGACTCAGAGAGTGGATCTGGTTGCCGGCAAAATACATCGCCGCCGCGATCAGGAGCACGCAGATGATCGCCGCCAGAGCCGCACGCGTAAACACGACCCAATGGAGGGCCGATTCATAGACGACCCTCTCACCCGGTTGCAGCACCCGTGTTACGTAGCGCATCGCCGCAGTCATCCCGTCAGTCGGCGGTGGGCCGCCCCTCTCGGCCGTCCGCCCACAGTCTATCGTCCCCGGTCCGCTTGCCAAATCCTCGAGCGGCGGCGGCTGCGCTCCTGATTGTCGCCGCAGCGGCTAACCGGCGGCGCCGCTGTTCAGCGCCGCGCGGTAGGCGCGCACCGCCGCGGCAAACCCGATGACCAGGGCGTCGGCGGTCAACTCGTGTCCGATCGAGGCTTCGGCGAACCCTGGCATCGCGGTAACCAGCGGGGGCAGATTGTCGAGGTTCAGATCGTGTCCAATGTTGACCACGAGCCCCAAGTCGCCAGCGCGGCGCGCGGTTGCGGCACACGCCTCGCGCAGCGGCTCCGGCGTCCCGGCGCGAAAGCCCGCGGCATAGCCGCCGGTGTAGATCTCGATCCCGTCGGCACCGGTGTTGTGCACCGCGGCGACCGCTGCCGGATCGGGATCGACAAACAGGATGACGCGACAGCCGAGCGGCTTCAGTTCGGCAAGCGCTTGGCCGACCACACGGCACTGCGCGGCGTCGAGCTTCCAACCCTCTTGCGACGTGAAGGCGTCTGGGGCGTCGGGAACAAGCGTGCACTGCTCCGGTTTCACCGCGGCGACGATGTCGAGAAAGCGGCGGTCTGGATAGCCTTCCAGGTTCAATTCGAAACCCGGCCGCCATGGCGCCATCATCCGGGCAACGTCGAGCACATCGCTGCCGCGGATATGACGCTCGTCGGGGCGCGGGTGCATCGTCAGACCATCGGCCCCAGAATCATGTGCAATCCGGCCAAAGCGCAAGACATCGGGGACGCCGGTGTGGCGTGAGTTGCGCAACAGCGCGATCTTGTTGAGGTTGACGCTGAGCCTCGGCATGCGACGATACTACACCCGCCGCTGCGCCGGGGTCAGCCGGCAATCGCCGCCGCTACAGCAAGCGGCCGGGGGGCAGAGAGCGCACTATTCCTCGGACCGTAGGCCTGCGAGCAATTCGAGTGCTCGCCCCACCTCCCGCGGGCGATGCAACCGCAGTACGACGAGATTGGCAAACTCCTCGCGTCGCAGCAGCGCCGAGGTTTCGGATCGCCGGCGCTCCCAGGTATTCCATGCCCATCGTACCGGATGACTTGGCCGCAGCACGCGAAGGCGCTCGCGGTTGCCGTTCCACAATTCCGTCCGCAGCATCGCCCGTCTTAGCGTACGGCGGATGACTCGCGCCATGATCAGCGGACGCTCGTAATCGAGCCAGACGAGATGGCTCGCACGCGTCCAGATCATCTCGCGCACAAGAGCGTAATTACCGTCGACGACCCAGGTGTCGGCCGCGGTCGTTGCGGCCACGCGCCGCACGAATTCGTCCGGGTCACACAGCGTAAGCCCACGCCAGCCGGGCTGCCAGTTGATGGCGTCGAGTTCAATGTGTGGAACGTCGAGCAGCGCCGCAATCCGCCGCGCCAGCGTCGTCTTGCCGGCACCCGAGGTTCCGGTGACGACCACCCGCATCGCAGGCGCCTCCGATCGCGTTGCCGGCATTCGATCTCGCCCCGATCCATTCACCCCGCGCCGCCTTACAAGGAGGGCGACGATCGAGGGCTGAGGCTGCGTGATCGCTTGCCGGAGATGCATTTGGCGAACGCCACGTATCGCATATAGCATTGGAACCCGCTATTCGGTGCATCGTGATGGGGATAATCCGTTACCTCGGCGCCGCGGGCCTGACCGCGCTGTTCTTTGCAGCCCTGCCGATGTCGGCCGCCGCGCAGACCGCCGCGACACCGACCGGCTCGACCGGAACCACGGCCACACCGTCGAGCACGACAGGTCCGAACTCTCCGACAACGGCATCCTCGGCGACGTCCACCACAACTCCGACATTGGCGGGGACGGCCCCGACCGCCGCGGTGAACCAATCGGGTGCTACCGGCTCACGCACCGCCCCAACGCGATCAACAACTTCGACGCCAAGCGGGCTGTCGAGCACTACTGCGTCGACCACAGCGGCAATTGGCTCGGCCCGAACTTCAGCTTCCGCCGCACGCAGCGGCGCTTCGGGCGCAACGGCCGCAACCGCCAATACGGCGCCCGCCTGGCTATTGTGTCCGCCGCCGGATGCCGGCTCGGAGCCGTTTGTGGCCGGCACCAATCTCTCCTGCGCGCCCTAGCTCAGTCCGGCCGCGAGGGCGGTGCGCAGGCGGCGCTGTCGAGCGCGGGGAGTGCGGCGCGAACCAGGATCTGGCCATGCAATCCGCACCAGCCGCTGGCAGGGCCATAAAGGCAGCCTTCAAACGCCTGCAGGGTTGTGTCGCGAAAGATCGCGGTGATCGAGAAGTGATCCCGCCGCCATTGCTCCTCGACTGCCGTCTGGTAGCCGGCTGCCGGCACCGGGGGCGTCACACAGATCCGGTCTGGCCGGCCATATTCGTTGTGCAATGCCGCGGCGATCGCGCGAAACGCGGGCGGGTTGATCTGATGCCCCAATGGCTCGAGTTGCACGCGCTTAAGTCCTCGGCTCGTCTTGTCCATTTGAAAGAACACAGCGACGGGAACCCCGCCCAGCGCGGCGCCGCGCAGCACGACATCGGCATAACTGTCGCCGAAATCGAGCGGCTGCGGCAGCCGCGTCGCCGCCGCCCCGAATTGCCGCATCAGCGCGTCCGCCGGCTCGCCCCAATGAACCTCGCGCAATAGCCCCTCAATCCCCCCGTCCGCCAACGCCGACATCTTCGGTAGCGCCAGCATTAGCAGCAGCGGGATCGGCATCGCGATCAGGAGCGATCGGGCGCGCAGCCGATGAACCGATCGCGTCCTACCGAACTGCCTCATTGTGCAATTCAATCGCAAAAATCTCGCATTGCAGCCTCGGGGCGTTGGCGCCGATCGGCCCTTCCTCCCCCGCCCGCCGGGCAGGTTTGGGAGGGGCCCAGGGAGTAAGGCGGGATCTCGTCTCAACGAAGCAGGCGGAACAGGGTCATCGCCGGTACTCCTGTCGGAGACGACGGCAATGCATGCTTCTCACCTTCCGACGGCGTAGCCCTGCATGCCGCGCGGGTTGGCGGCCGCCTTGATGATCATCCCTTCCGGGGTTTGCTCACGGGCGCAACCGGAAAGGCGGCCTTGCGACCATGCTCCGCCAACAGCGAGGCGATGACCGCGCCGTGTCAGAGCCTCGCAGGTTGACGGCGGGAACCGATCCTCGATCGCCACCAGCCCGAGTTGGGCGTCGCGCGGATAAAACGAACTCGGCGGATGCTTGGTGTTAAAGGCCGGGCAATCGATCGCTTCCTGCAGGTTCATGCGGTGATGGATGTGATGCAGCAACATCTGCGCCGACCATTGATCCTGCTGGTCACCGCCCGGTGTGCCGAACACCATATAGGGTTTGCCGTCTTTGAACGCGAGCGATGGTGAAAGCGTGGTGCGCGGCCGCTTGCCTGGAGCAAGGCTCGCTGGCAACCCGTCTTCGAGCCAGAACATCTGCATGCGGGTGCCGAGGCAAAAGCCCAGTTCCGGGATCGCCGGCGAGCTTTGCAGCCAGCCGCCCGACGGCGTCGCCGACACCATATTTCCCCAACGGTCGATGACGTCGAGATGACAGGTATCGCCGGCGACCATTCCGAGCGGGCTGACCGTCGGCTCACCCATTCCCGCGTGCTCCTCCTGCAAGGTCGGCTCACCGATCCCCGCACCAGCCGCCGTCTCGTGTCCCCCGACCGGCACCCGCGGTCTGCGGCCGTCGGGGACGCCGGGGCGCAGCTCCAGCGAGGCGTCGTCGCCGACGAGCCGGCGTCTGGCCTCATTGTAAGCCGGCGACAACAGCGTCGGCATCGGCACCTCGACAAAATCGGGATCGCCATACCAGGCTTCACGGTCCGCCAGGGCCAGCTTCATGCATTCGACAAGGATGTGCACAAAATCGGCGCCGAGCGGATCGAGATCGTCGAGATCAAAGCCCTGCAGCAAAGCCAGAATCTGCAGCAGGACCGGTCCCTGGCTCCACGGCCCGCCCTTGCAAATGGTATAGTTGCGATAATCGAAGTTCAGTGGCTGCTCGACCGGCACCCGCCAGCCCGCCATATCGTCCCCGGTCAAGAGGCCGCCATGTCGGCGGCCGGAGACATCGAACACTTTTTCGCATCGGCAGAAGCGGTCGATGGCCTCGGCGACAAATCCTTGGTACCAACAGGCGCGGGCGCGCTCGATCTGGTTTTCACGGGGGCCTTCCCCGGCTTCGGCGATGACCCGGCGGTAGGTCGCGGCGAGCGCCGGGTTGCGGAACAACCGCCCGGGTTCGGGCGGCCGCCCGTGCGGCAGATAGACCGCCGCCGAACTCGGCCATTCACGGCGAAACATCTCACTCATCACGGCGACCGTTTCGCTGACCCGGTCGACCACCGGGTAGCCCCCTTCGGCATAGGCGATCGCCGGTGCGAGGATCGCTGCAAGCGGCATCGTCCCCCAATCCTGCAGCAAACGCATCCATGCGCCGAACGCGGCCGGCACCGCCGCAGCGAGCAGACCGGTGCCGGGGATCAGATCGAGCCCGAGCGAGCGAAAGTGCGCGATCGTGGCCGCGGCAGGTGCCACACCTTGCCCGCAGATCATCTCGCACCGCCGCGCCGCCTCGCTCCACATCAGGATTGGTGCTTCGCCGAGCGGGCCGTTCAGGTGCGGCTCCACGACCTGTAACGTGAACCCCGCCGCCGCCGCCGCGTCAAAGGCGTTGCCGCCCTGTTCGAGAATGCTCATGCCAACCGCCGAGGCGAGCCAATGGGTCGACGCGACGGCGCCAAAGGTACCGCGAATCTCGGGCCGGGTGGTAAAGGCGGACATCATGTTCTTCCTGGTCACGCGTTTCCAAAGGGCAACCTAGATCACCTCATCGGGCGGCGAAAGTGCCGGGCGGTCGCAAACCGCGCGAATATGCCTATTTAACCCTGGGCCTTAAGCTTCTGGTCTCCTGTCCGGTGTCATTGACAACCCTATAGATGGCTTCCGATCTCTCTGCTCCCCAAAGCTGGGCGCTACCGCCCGAGCCGCCGCCACGCATCAGCGGCGAAGAATTTTTCCGCATCGAGGGTGTCTATAGCGGGCTCGGCGCCCCGATATTGGGCGGCGAGGTGGGACGCTGGCTGCTTGTCGACGGTCCGCAAATCGAGAGCGGAATCGAACTCTTCGACGAGTTGTGCTGGCGGCTTGTTGGCGACGGGCTACCGTTGTGGCGAGCGAGCCTGCAGATTGGCATGCTCCATCCATTAATCCGCGGCATCGGCACGCGGTGGTGGCGCGAGCGCAAAGTTATCGAGGACTACCGTATTCTGCACGGCTCCGAGAACACCGATGAATACCGGCTGAGTCCGATCCGCACAACCATAGAGCGCGGCACGCCGACGCGCCTCCGGCTCGACGGACCGGTTCGCGAATTCCCGCTGTTGGAAAGGCTGCGCCGGTCCGGCGCGACCGATTATTTCGCGCTCGGGCTGAACCGGTCGTTTCGCAGCTTTCCGACCGTTGTTTGGGCGACCGACCGGCCCGGCGGGTTCAGCGATGTCGACATCGCCAAGCTCGAAGACATCAACCCGGCGCTGGCGGCGATCGTCGACGCGCGCGCGATTCGGCGGATCAGCGCCAATCTGCTCGACACCTATCTCGGACCGCAGGCCGGGCGCCGCATCCTTGCCGGGCAGATCTTCCGCGCCCAGGGCGAGCGCATACGTGCGGTGATCATGATGACCGACATGCGCAACTTCACTGGTCTTTCCGACCGGTTCGCCGGCGACGAAGTCATCGAGTTGCTCGACGATTATTTCGACGCGGTCGTATCGCCGATCGGGGAAAAGAAGGGCGAAGTCCTAAAATTTATGGGCGACGGAGTGCTGGCTATTTTCCCCGCCGAGGACGATGAGGACTTCGCGCCGTCGAGCCTTCGCGCGCTCGAGGCGGCGACTGACGGGCTCGCGCGGCTGGCGACCGTCAACCAGGAGCGGCGGCAACGCAACCAGCCCGAGTTTCGTATCGGAATCGGCCTCCATCTGGGCGAGGTCATCTACGGCAATGTGGGCTCTGCCGATCGCCTCGATTTCACCGTCATCGGGCCGGCAGTCAATCTCGCCTCGCGTATCGAGGGGTTGACTAAACGCCTGTTGCGGCCACTCCTAACCTCTTCAGCCTTCGCCGAAGTCTGCCCGCGGCCGTTGGTCTCGCTCGGCTTTCATCCGGTCCGTGGGCTTTACCAGCCTGAAGAAGTCTTTGGGCTCCCCGAGCCCTGAAGCTGGCCTCGGACAGCGAACTCGCGTGGCGATGGCCGCGACCGAAACAAAAGGCTAGCCCTGGTCGAGCATCACCCCAGCCAACGCATCGTGGGTCGGGCTATCGGGACGGGCTCCAAGCCGTGGCCTCGCCTGTCGGCCCTTCCGCCTTTGAACGCGGCCGCAACTCAGCTTGACGGTAGCCAAACAGGCGGAGGCTGCTGACGACCGAGCCAATCCCCGAAAATGCGGCACCCAAAAGGAGCGCCCAGACGGTGGCGCGGCCAATACCCCCCGCGGCAGCGCCCGCGAGAGCTAGCATCAGTCCGGCAAGAGCCGTGCCGACGGTCTGCCCGACGAGCCGCGCGCTTGCCAAGATGCCGCTGGCACTCCCGGCGCGCTCGGGCGGCGCGCTCGCGAGGAGTGTGCGATTGTTGGGCGATTGGAAAAAGCCGAAGCCCAAGCCGCACAACGCCATCCGCCAGACCATGTCGAGCGCGGCAGGATTTGATGGCAGCAGCGCCAGCAGCACGAGCCCCGCAGTCAATAGCGCCAACCCGATTCCGCCCAGGATCCCAGCCGGCCAGCGGTCGGCGAGGCGACCCGCCACGGGCGCGATGATTCCAACCGCCACCGGCCACGGCGTGATCAACAATCCCGTTTCGACAGCCGAGCGCCCGAGCACCCCCTGGAGGTAAAACGGCAGAATGACGAGTGCCAGGCTCGCTGCTGCGAACGAGCACACCGATGTCAACACCGACAACGCGAACACCGGCCGCCTGAACAATCCAACGGCAAGCATCGGATAGGGCAGCAACATTTGCCGCAACACGAATAATCCACCGGTGATCACCGCGCCCGATAGCACGGCCACGACGAGACGGGAGAACGCTTCGAGATCGTCGATACCGGTGACGAGGAGGCCAAAGAAGGCTGCGCTCAGCACCGCGCTCAACCAGTCGAACCGGTGATGCGCGGTCGGCGTGTTGGGGAGCGCACCGTTCGCCAAACCGAGGGCAACTAAGCCGAGCGGCACATTGATCAGAAACAGCCATTGCCAAACCGCGACCGACAGGATCCCCGCGGCGACGGTCGGCGCGACCGCCGCTGAAGTCGCAGCGACCAGCGCGTTAATCCCGATGCCGCGGCCGAGTCGTTGGCGCGGATAGATGAAGCGCAACAGTGCGTTGTTGATCGCCATGATACCGGCGCCGCCGAAGCCCTGGACAACGCGCGCAACGATCAGCCACGGCAACGACGGAGAATATGCGCAGGCGAGGGAACCGAGCGTAAAGACGGCCAGCCCGCCGATAAAGATGCGGCGATATCCGTAGAGCTCACCGGCCGAAGCGAGCGGCAACAGCGATATCGTCACCGCGAGCTGGTAGGCATTGACTACCCAGATGGCGCTCGACGGCCGGCTGTGCAGCTCGCCGGTGATTGTCGGCAGGGCAATATTGGCAATGGCCCCGTCGAGCACCGCCATCGTCAGCGCGATCGACAGGGCGAACATCGCCCAACCCCGGCGGCCGGTCGGCAGCCCGTCGACGCCGCGCGGCGCCACCACGGAACTCGCGCCGCGCGCCCATGGCAGCGAAAACGTGCGCAAGGGCAGCCGGACGCGGGGCAAGACGGGAAAACGGGATAACTCAAACCTCATCGGGTGACGATCTCGGGCCTCTTTCGTGAATTCGCAAATGGCCCGAAATTGCTGCATTGCAACATAAACAGCTATGCGTTGATCGGATGGCTTCCAATCCCGCAGTTGGCAAGAAAACCCACAGCCTGGTCGTATCCGACAGCGCAATCGAGGCGACGAACCAGCCGCTCAACACGCGAACAGTGGTGACGCCGGTCTTCTGCGTCGGCGAGGAACGATTCGGGGAACGCCTTCAGTCGGCGGAACTCTCGGACAGGCGCATGCGGCAGTCGAATTCTTCCGCGACGCGAGCATCGTTGGCGAGCAGTGCTGCTGGATCGACCTCGGCAAACTCGATTGCACCCATTGCCGCAAAGGCTTCCTGCACCTCTCGGCCCCACAGGCCGATATCTTTGACGGTCGGGACGATGCGGCTGAAGATCCGGCTGCGAAACACCTTCATCGGCTCGGACTGGTCGACGATCTTCACGCCTTCCTCGGCCGGGAGGCCGAGCCAGCCCGCCGCTAATATTGGCGCTATATGGGTCTCTTAACTGTCTCGATTGAGTATCTCGACAACACCGGCGTTGGGGTCGACACGCAATGTGTCGCCGGTGCGGAAGAGCCGCGTGACATCGCCGGCGAAGCGGTCGACCAGTGCGGTGGCGCCAAAAGCCGCACCTTGCGCCAGGATCGGATTGACGCGGTTAAAGATCAGTCCTCGCGGCACGATCCCCCGCGCCTTCATCTCATAGAGCATCCAGGCGGTGGCGACGCCGCCTTTGGCGGTGTCGAGGACGAGGATGCGGTCGACATAGCTCTGCCCGGCGAGCTTGTGATCCGGGCGCGAGAAGATCCCCTTGCTGCGGTCGAGATCATAACGGGCGCTGAAATTGTCGGCGGCGACGAGCGCCGTGCCCGTCACCGCCGGCCCCATACCCTTGTGACAGCGCAGCAGAATCGGCATCAGATCTGTGCCGCGCCCATAAGCGGGAGCACTCTCGCACGCCGCCCGGTGGCAGCGAAGAGAGCATTGGTGAGGGCCGGCGCCACCGGCGGCAGCCCCGGCTCGCCCAGCCCGCCCCAGGGGGCACTGCTGCCAATGAAATGCACCTCGATCTCGGGTGTCTCCGCGAGTGTGAGAAGGGGATAGTCGGAGAAATTGGTTTGAGCGACGGCGCCGCGCTCGATCGTGATCTGCTCGCCAATGGCCGCGCTCAGCCCCATCACAATTGCGCCTTCGATCTGCTGCATCGCTGTGTCCGGATGACAGAGCCCGCCGCAATCAACTGCCGCAACGACGCGCCGGACCTGCGGCCGTCCGCCCGAGCCGGCGGAGACTTCGACGACATGAGCGACAATTGTGCCGAAGCTCCTCACCAGAGCAACGCCGCGACCGACGCCGGAGGGTAAGGGTGATCCCCACCCGGCGCGTTCGGCAGCCGTCTCCAGTACCCGCCGCTCGCGCGATCCCGCCGGCAACAAGGTGCGCCGGTATTCGAACGGGTCCGCTCCGGCGGTGTGGGCCAGTTCGTCGATAAAGCTCTCGGTC
>JAFAHP010000691.1 GCA_019237175.1 Alphaproteobacteria bacterium | reverse complement strand
TTCCAAACTGCGCGCCGATCATCTGCACAAGCCGGTCCGTCCGCTCGATATTTGGGACGCCGTTGTTGAGAGCCCGGGCAGCCGAGGACGGCCGTACCAAATCGTTCGCCGCGGCGGCGTATTTCTCGAATGGCACCAAATCGTTGGAGGCCGCCCCAAGCCGTTGGCATACTTCGCACACCCAGTCATAGACCGAACGCGAGGCTTCGGGATCGCGATGGACCGCGTCCTTGATGTCGATCGCCCCGTCCGCCGTCACGCAGCGGTAATTGCCGGTCAGCAGCATTGCCCATTTGGCGAGCGGCACGAAAATCGAATGGTGCACCCTCAGTTTCACCGGCAGCGCGACCGGCCCGTCGCCTGGGTCCCAGCGTGCCCCGTCGATATGCGCCTCCATCTGCCGCAACATCATCGTGTGCTCGTCGGAATCGAACCGTGCGACCTTGAAATTGGTCGGCAAGGTGACCTGCAGCACATTGATCTTCTCGCCTGGCGGGCGGATCGCCTGCGGGTCCGGGCTGCACAAGGTCAAGAGCCCGGGCTCGAAATTGTTCCACACCGTGGCATCGGTGAAGCATGAGCGCAATTGATCAACGGCGAGGCCGGGGATGCGCTTCAGATACGGCAAGGGCGGCATGTTCATGATCGACATGCATGGGACCCGCGCTCTGGCCGCCGCATCGAGCAATTCGCGCACGCCCGGCGAGCGGTATTGCGGCTCTTGCATCGCCAGCACGACGAGATCGTAGTCGTTCGGGTTGACGGCACCCGGTCCCGCCGCCCGCAAACTCCCGGGTAATTTGCGCGAGTCAAGTTCGATCGGCTCGTCGCGGCCGCGGATCGGCAGACGCACGCGCGCGCCATCACGGTTGAACGCTTCGACCTCGGCCGGCAGACAGACCAGCATGATATTGTGGTTGCCAAACAGCAGCTTCGTCGCGAGCAGCGATCCGTAGGACGCGCCCATCATCAGCACGTTGTACGTGGTCATGCGATCTCCTCCCTAAGACGGGTTCGTGTTCTGACCGGACGATGACGAATGCCCGCTTTTTAGACAAGCACTAATCAAGGTGCGGCTTTTTGCTCTGCGGCAAGGATCGCGGCGAGGCCGGCGCGGTAGTCGGGGTGGCGCAGCGCAACACCAAGCTCGCTTTTGATCAGGTCACTGCGGACGCGTTTGTTGTCTGCGTAAAAGCTCCGCGCCATCGGCGACAGCCCGGCCTCGGCGAACGGCACCAGCGGCGGCGCGGGTATGCCGAGCAGTTCGGCCGCATAAGCCACGACCACCGCCGGTGGTGCCGGTTCGTCGTCGCAGACATTGTAAACCGCTCCGGGTCGCGGGTTGGCGATCGAGGCGCGCAATACCAGCGCCAGATCCTCGACATGAATGCGCGAAAACACCTGCCCGGGCTTGTCGATGCGCGTTGCCGAACCCGCGTTGAGAGCCGCAAATGGGCTGCGTCCGGGGCCATAGATCGCTGCCAGGCGGAAGATGTGCACCGGAACGCCGCGGCTCCGCCACAGCTCGAGCCAGCCCTGCTCGGCTATGACCCGACGGCGTCCGCGCTCACCGGTCGGCGCCAATGCCGAGGTTTCGTCGACCCATCCGCCGCCGCGATCGCCGTAAACGCCGGTTGTCGAGAGATAGCCCAGCCATGCGAGGTGCGGCAATTTCGCGATGTCGTCGCCGTGACGAGCCAGCGCCGGGTCGCCGGCGGCGTCCGGCGGAATCGACACCAAAATGTGGGTGATGCCGCGCAGCGCATCGACCGACAACGGCTGCTCGCGGTCAAACACGTCGTTCGCAAAGCCGAGCGCGCTCAGCTGTGCTACCTTTTCGGCGGTGCGGCTCGTGCCTGTGACGCTCCAGCCTTCGGCTGCCAACAAGCGGGCAAGCGCCAGCGCGCTGTAGCCGAGCCCAAAGCAGAAGAGATGCGAACCGTTCATGCGCCGCTGTTTTTTTGCGCCAAGCGAACCATTCATGGAATTGATATCCTAGATGATAGCTTGATATCATTGCTGGTGAAAGAGAAGAGATGACATCAATATGGCCGCTGTCACGATCCGAAATCTACCCGAAGAAACCTATCGCGCGCTCAAAGTACGCGCCGCGCAGCATGGCCGCAGTACAGAGGCCGAGATCCGGGAAATTCTGAAGGACGCCGTTCACCCGCCGCGGCGTGTTAAACTCGGCTCGGAACTGGTTGCGATTGCGCGCGAATTCGGACCCGTTGAGCTCGACATCGAGCGAGATAAGACGCCGGCCGAGGCCGTCAGTTTTGAATGATTGTTCTTGATACGAACGTCGTATCGGAGCCGCTAAAACCCGCGGCCTCGCCGGCGGTGGTCGCCTGGCTCGATCGGCAGAACATCGACACGTTATACCTTTCCGCGATCAGTCTTGCCGAGCTGCGCTACGGTGTGGCGGCGCTGCCAGACGGAACGCGCAAAGACGGCCTCGGAGCCGCTCTGGAAGGCCGCATTTTTTCCCTGTTCGGGACGCGGGTTTTGGCCTTTGACATCGCGGCGGCGGACGCTTACGCGATTATTCGAGCGCGCGCCAAGGCGGCAGGCAAAACCATCGGCGCCGCCGACGGTTATATCGCCGCCACGGCGGCCGCGCACGGTTTTGCCGTGGCAACCCGCGACACCACGCCCTTCGAAGCCGCCGGTGTCGCGGTTATCAATCCGTGGGAAGCGACTTGAATTTTACCTGTCAAATATACCGCTCGTTTCCGCCGCGACCATAAAACACGGTAGGGCGGAAGAGCGCAGCGCATTCCGCCATCTGCGGTGCCGCTGAGGGCGTGGCGGCGGAATACGCGCTGCGCGCTATGCCGCCCTACGACGCTCTTCTCAGCGACTCGGAAGGTGGCCGAGTGCCCTGAGTATCGTCATGTTGTCCCAGGTCACCCACCATTCTGCAATCTTTCCGCCTTCGATGCGGAACACTGCCCCAAAATCAAATTTCGCCTTGCGACCCGAAGGTGGAAATGGACCGATTGGTCCCCGCTGCGTGCCCTCATAGGTGGTCCATGCAGCAACGAGGTTCCCTTCGGCGACCAGAAGCTTGATCGTTTGCACAGAATCGGGAAAAACCAGCGTATCCTGCCGTAGAAATTCCTTGACCTGACCAAGACTCCGCGCCTCGACCGCCGGCGTTGCTTCGCAATGGCGAACCACATCCGGTGCGATGAGGTCGTCGAACACATCAGGGCGACGGCTGTTCCATGCGTCGAAGAAACGCCGGATCAGGGCCTTGTTTTCCTCTGTCGTCGTGGTCATGGTGAAGCTCTCTCTCTAATATCGTCCCGGCACGCGTCTTGATGACGGTGGCGGCTCATTCCCCGGAAATCGCGGGCTCGCTTTCCAGGGTTTCGGCGATGCGCTTCTGGCGGACCCAGGTCCACGCCCAGACAGCGCAGGAGATCAGGGCGCCGGCAGCCAGCGGCAACCGCAGGCCAAAGCGCTCGCTCAAGGATCCCATCAGCACCGCGCCCAAAGCCGGTCCGGCACGAAAGATCATGCCGTAAAGGGCCATGATGCGCCCGCGCATACCGACTTCAACCGCCGCCTGGATCAGGGTTTGAGCGCCAATGCCGGTGATTGTCATCGCACAACCGGCGATAAAGACGCAGGGCAGCGCCAAATATAATCTGTCTGTCGCAGTAAAGGCGAGGATCGCGAGCGAGATCATCAGGGTGTTGCCCAGCACAATGCCGGTCAAGCCTGCAATCCTCGGGCGCAGCAGCAGCCAG
Source organism: Alphaproteobacteria bacterium (assembly GCA_019237175.1). Taxonomy (GTDB): domain Bacteria; phylum Pseudomonadota; class Alphaproteobacteria; order ATCC43930; family CGMCC-115725; genus AP-15. The sequence goes on along the minus strand of JAFAHP010000691.1, from coordinate 3,566 downwards.
GCGCCACCGCAAATGGCGCCGAGCCCGACGGTCGAAGTCAGCATCGACAACGCCTCGGGCCCACGCCCGAAGACGTGATCGGCAAATCCGGGAAACAGCTCGACAAAGCCGCGCGTGCCGATTGTCGTCACCGTGAACAACGCCAACATCGGTGCGATACCGGGATGGCGGGTGGCATAGGAATAAGCCTCGGCGGAGGCGCGCAGGACGCTTTGCGTCGCCCCGACCGGCAAGGCCGGCAGACCGCGCAAATTGGACATCGCGACGAGAAACGCGAGATATGTGCCGGCATTGACGGTAAAGGCGGCGCCCACGCTGGCTTTGGCGATCACGACACCCGCCACCGCCGGTCCAACAAAGCGTGCGGAATTGAAAATAATGGCGTTGATCGCCAGCGCCGACGACAATGCCGCCCGATCGACCAGGGTCGGAATCAGCGCCAGCCGCGAGGGCTGGGCGATAGCGTTGAACACCCCGAGCAACAGGGTCAGCGCAAACAACAGCCAGATCGAGATGATCCTGGTATAGACCAGGATCGCGAGCAGGATCGCCTCGACGCTGCCCACGATCTGCGTCATGCGGATGATGCCGACGCGGTCGCGCCGGTCCGCCAGCGCGCCGGCAAGCGGGCTCAAAAACACGACCGGAAAAAACTCGGCCATCGACATGACGCCGAGCCAGGTTCCCGAGTGCGTCAAGGTCCAGGCGAGCCACCCCACCGATACCCGCTGCATCCAAATGCCGATTAGCGACACTGCGTTGCCGCCGGCATAAATACGGTAATTGCGATGGGTAAAGGCGAGCGCGGCATTGCCGATACCGCCTGGGAACAGGCGATCGAGACGGAGAGCCAAAATACCGTTCGTTCCAAGTTGGCGGAGACGGGAGCAGCGATCGTAACGCGTCGCCTAACTTCGCGGCAATGGCGCGCCGTGGTATGGAGAAGCGGACCGGAGGGGAAAATGGGATCGAATTCGCGCCGGACCCGGCGCGGCGGGCGCCGCCATCGGCTAGCACGGGCGGCGCTGATGCTGGCGCCATCGCTGCTGGCCTGCGGAACCGCGAGTCGCGCCGACCCCGCGGGTCCGGCAGCCTCGCAGCACTCGCTCAGCGGGGTGCAGACAATACCGCCGCCATCGGCTGACGCCGATGCCGACACTTACGCTCGCTGCATGCGGCTGGCGCGGCAGGATCCGCGCGCAGCGCAGGCTCTTGCTTTGTCGTGGCACCAGCGCGGCGGTGCGCACCCCGCCGATCATTGCTCTGGAGTGGCGCTGATTTCGCTTGGCAAATACCGGGAGGGTGCCGCCCGCCTGCAGGCTCTGGCGCAGGCGATGACCACCGCACCGGCGAGCCTGCGGGCCGGGGTCCTCGACCAGGCCGGTCAGGCGTGGCTCTTGGCCGGAGACGCAAACCGCGCCTTTGTCGTCGCCGCCGAGGCGGCGGCGCTGGCGCCGGGCGATGTCGAAATCTTGATCGACCGCGCCGAAGCTGCCGCAGCGGCCGGCTTCCTCGACAGCGCCATCGCGGATCTTGATCGGGTATTGAGGGCTGATCCGAGCCAGGTCGACGCGCTGATTTATCGCGCCTCGGCCAACCGGGCCCTCGACCGCCTCGATCTGGCCCGCGCCGATATCGACAAGGCGCTCGCCTTAGCGCCGCATTCGGCCGCGGCCTTGCTCGAGCGGGGCAATATCCGTCGGCTTCAAGGCGACCTCGACGGTGCGCGCCGCGATTGGGAGGAGATCGACCGCCTGGCCTCCGGCACTCCGGAAGACCTGGCGGCGCGGGCAAACCTCGAACGTTTGGCACATACCTCCGCAATGGCGCCTTCGGTCGGTGCAGCGGCCAAGGTACCAGCGCAATGAGCGGCGAGAAGCCTCGCCGGTTAGCGCGTCGGGGTCTGCTCGGCAGCGGCTTGGCCGTCCTCGGGACGCGGATCACCGTGCCGCTTTGTACCGCCGCCCAGCCCGCCAATAGCGAGAGCTTGAAACGGCTTGCAGCCGAAAAGGGCCTGATTTACGGCACGACGATATCGGCCAACCAGATTCTCCATGACCCGGCGTTTATCGCGCTCGTCGCGCGGCAGGCCGGTCTCGTCGTGCCCGAGAATGACATGAAGTGGCAGGACATCAATCGTGGTGCGCCGGGCAAAGACGATTACGGGCCCGCCGATACTGTTGCCGGTTTTGCGGTCGAAAATGGCATGGTGCTGCGCGGCCACAATATCCTTTGGTACTACCGCACGCCGTCCTGGTTCTTCGCTCTCCCCGGTCGCGACGCCAAGGAGCGCGCGGTGATCGACCGGATCAAGACCCTGGTTGGACGCTATCGCGGCATCGTCCATAGCTGGGACGTTGTCAACGAGCCGATCGAGCCCAAGGACGGGCGTCCCGACGGATTGCGCAAAGCGGTGTTTCTCGAAGCGTTAGGGCCGGGCTACCTCGATCTCGCCTATCGTTTGACGCGCGAGACCGATCCCCGGGCGCGCCTAGTCGTCAATGAATACGACATCGAACTCGACAGCCCGGTTCACGAAACCCGACGCCGGGTGTTGCTCGATCTGTTGCAGCGGATGCAAAAGGCAGGAACACCAATCGACTCAATTGGCGTCCAAGCGCATCTGGCAGCAGTCGGCGGCCCGCCTTTTTCGCCCGGAAAGTTTCGCCGCTTCTTGGCCGAGATCGCCGCATTCGGGCTGACGATCGAGATTACCGAACTCGATGTCACCGACCGGGACACCCCTGCCGACATTCGCGTCCGCGACCGAATGGTCGCCGATACCTATCGCCGCTTTCTCGATGCGGCTCTCGACGAACCCGCGGTCAAGATGGTCGTGACCTGGGGATTGTCCGACCGGCACAGTTGGATCGTGCGTCGCGAAACCAACCAATCGAAATGGCGCACCGATGGCCTGCCGTCGCGGCCACTACCGTTCGACGCCGACCTCCAGCCAAAGCCCGCCGTTGGCGCGATGGCGGAGGCCTTCACACACGCACCCGCACGCCCACCCGGCTGATCTAACCGCGCCGCCGGCCATTATCGGCAGCTGAATACCGTTGAGGGCAGGGGCCTCAGAACGTCGCCCGCAAGCCGACGGTGACCCCGATCGGCGCCGCTGGGCTGTAGCTGCGCGGGTTGCTGGCGCCCGGGACCTGCGCGATCGGAATCGACGAGGTCGGCGAAAACGTTCCGAAAGTGTAATAGGTGATATTGAAAGCGTTCTGGAGAAGGGCGAACAGCTGCAGGTTCTTTGTCACCTGATACTGGGCGTGCAGGTTGACAACAAAATAGGGTGGGGTTTGCGGCGTCAGGTTGGCCTCGTCGCCAAACAGAAATTGCCCGCTGGCATAGATGCCGTCGCCGCCGACTGTCCAGACGTCGGTCACTTTGTAATCGACGCCGAGCTTTAGGAGGTTGGCCGGGATGCCGGGCAGGCGATCGCCCGGCTGAACTTGGATATTCCCATCCGCGTCGGCGCCGGGATTGTTTGAACTCGACGCGGTAAAGCCGGTCTGGAACTGCGCATCGATATAGGAATAGGCAAGCCAGGCGAGCAGGCGATC
>JAFAHP010000627.1 GCA_019237175.1 Alphaproteobacteria bacterium | reverse complement strand
CAAGACCAATGGTCTTGGTTCCGACATCAAGCCCCATCAGCCGCATTCCCACCGGCACCGCGGCTCCGAGCGCTGCAGGGTCTGCTAGAATCATGTCATAGGATACCCTATTTTAGACGCCCGCCCGCCCCTCCCCGCGGGCGCGGGAGGGTTAGGGATGGGGCGGGGTTGCGAGAGTGGAATCATGGCGTTGGACAAGACCGCCGTGGCGCATATTGCCGCCTTGGCGCGCATCCGGCTCTCCGAGGCCGAACTCGAACCGTTGGCGGTCGAGTTGTCGCAAATTTTGAATTGGGTCGAGCAGCTGAACGAAGTCGACACTGCGGCAGTCCCCCCGATGGCGAGTGTCGCAGCGAGCGCGCTGCCGATGCGAGAGGACCGTGTCAGTGACGGCAATTGCCGCGAAGCGATCCTGGCAAACGCGCCGCACTCGGCGCGCGGGTTTTTCGCGGTGCCAAAGGTGATCGAGTGAGAGCTTCGCTGTCGGCGCTGACGGAATTGAGCCTCAGCGAGGTCCGCGACCGGCTCGCGCGCAAGGAGTTCTCGGCGCGCGAACTGACCGAATGTTACATCGCTGCGCTCCAAGCGGCGCGGCCGTTGAACGCTTTTATCACCGAGACGCCGGAGCGGGCATTGGCGATGGCCGAAGCCGCCGACCGCAGGCGCGCGCGCGGCGAAGCGCGCCCCCTGGACGGCATCCCGATCGCGGTCAAAGACCTCTTTTGTACGAAAGGCGTGTTGACCACCGCCGGCTCCCGCATTCTCGACGGCTTTGAGCCGCCGTATGAGTCGACTGTGACCGAAAAGCTCTGGCAGGCGGGCGCCGTTATGCTCGGCAAGGCCAATCTCGACGAGTTCGCGATGGGCTCGTCAAACGCCACGAGCTATTACGGGCCGGTCGAGAATCCGTGGCGGCGGCGTTCGGAAAGTAAAGCGGGCGACAATCGGCCGCTGGTTCCGGGCGGTTCCTCGGGCGGATCGGCGGCGGCCGTCGCGGCGCATGCCGCGCTCGCCGCGACCGGCACCGACACCGGTGGTTCAATCCGCCAACCGGCGAGCTATTGCGGCATTATCGGGCTAAAGCCGACCTATGGGCGCTGCTCGCGTTGGGGGGTGGTCGCTTACGCCTCCTCGCTCGACCATCCGGGGCCGATTACGCGCACCGTGCGCGATGCGGCGATCATGCTGCGCAGCATGGCCGGTCATGACCCGAAGGATTCGACCTCTGCCCCGCTGCCCGTGCCGGATTACGAACGGGCGCTGACCGGCGATATTCGCGGGGTGCGGGTCGGCATCCCGTGCGAGTACCGCGCGCCCGGAATGCCGGACGACATCGAGGCCCTGTGGCAGCGGGGCGTCGAGTGGCTGCGCCAGGCCGGCGCGGTGCCGGTCGAGATCCGCCTGCCGCACACCAAATACGCATTGGCGGCCTATTACATTATCGCTCCTGCCGAGGCGTCGTCGAACCTCGCACGCTATGACGGGGTGCGCTTTGGGCAGCGCGTCGAGGGTGGCGGTGTGGATGAGATGTACGAGCAGACCCGAGCTGCCGGGTTTGGCGCTGAGGTCCGCCGCCGGGTGCTGATCGGTACCTATGTCTTGTCGGCCGGGTACTACGATGCCTACTACCTGAAGGCACAACGGGTGCGCACGCTGGTGGCCCGGGATTTCACGGCGGCCTTTGAGGAGGTTGATGCCATTCTGGCGCCGACGGCACCGTCGGCCGCCTTTGCGATCGGCGAGAACAGCGGCGACCCGATCGCCATGTACCTCAACGACGCGTTCACGGTGCCGGCCAATCTCGCCGGGTTGCCGGCGATCTCGGTTCCCGCCGGGCTTTCGGCCGATGGTCTGCCGCTCGGTCTGCAAATTATCGGACGAGCCTTTGACGAGGAAACCGTGCTACGCGTCGGCCAAGTGCTGGAAACCGCCGCGCAATTCCACCATCGGCCCGCTTTTGTAGCCGGAGAGACATAACCCGCATACCGATATAGGGAGACCCGATGTTCAGACGTATCGACCATATCGAGATCGTTACCGATCGGCCGGAAGAGACCGAGCGGTTCTACATCGAGATTCTCGGTTTCCGGGTTAAAGCGCGCGACCGTATCGTGCGACCCGGGGTTAGCGGCGGCCTTAAACTCACCTACCTCGACCTCGGCGGGACTACCGTCGAGTTGATCACCTATGAGGGCGTCCCGGTTGGGCCGGCGCCACAGAGCGAACACCTCGGCTATCGTATGATGGCGCTCGAGGTCGACGACATGAACCGCGCCGCCGAGTACCTGAAGAGCAAAGGCGTCGACATCGTTTGGGGACCAATCGTCCGCGATGCCTATTCGCGAGCCGAGATTTGCGACCCCAATGGCTTCCGCATCGAGCTGAGACAGTGGTTCAAGGAGGGATCCGGATGCTGATCGAAGGCGGCGCCGGAGAATGGGAAACGGTCATCGGGCTCGAAGTGCATGCCCAGATCACAGCACAGGCGAAATTGTTTTCGGGGGCGGCGACCCGGTTTGGCGCCGAGCCGAACACCCAGGTTTCGCCGGTTGACGCAGCGTTCCCCGGGATGCTGCCGGTCATCAACCGGCATTGCGTCGAACAGGCGGTCAAGACGGGGCTGGGTCTCGACGCCGAGATCAACCTTGTCAGCGTTTTCGATCGCAAGAACTATTTTTATCCCGACCTGCCGGCGGGCTATCAAATCTCGCAATATTCGCAGCCGATTGTTGGCCGCGGCCGGGTCGTGCTCGATATGCCGGACGGTTCGACGCGCGAAATCGGGATTACACGGCTGCATCTCGAACAGGACGCCGGCAAAAGCCTGCATGACCAGCATCCAAGCCATACCTACGTGGATCTGAATCGCGCCGGGGTCGGGCTGATGGAGATCGTCTCCGAGCCCGATCTCAGAAGTGCCGAGGAGGCCGGTCTCTACCTGCGCAAGCTGCGCTCGATCCTGCGCTATCTGGGCACCTGCGACGGCAACATGGAGGAGGGCTCGCTACGCTGTGACGCCAACGTTTCGGTGCGTCGCCCCGGCCACCCCTACGGCACGCGCTGCGAGATCAAAAATCTGAACTCGGTGCGGTATGTGATGCAGGCGATCGACTACGAGGCCCGGCGCCAGATCGAATTGATCGAAGAGGGCGGCAGTGTAATTCAACAGACACGGCTCTTTGATGTCGAACGCGGCATTACTCGGACGATGCGCTCAAAGGAAGAGGCTCACGACTATCGCTATTTTCCAGACCCCGATCTGCTGCCGTTGGTCCTCGATGCCGGCTGGGTCGAGGAGTTGCGCGCCAGACTGCCGGAACTGCCGGATGCAAAAAAGGCGCGGTTTATCTCGATACTGGGTCTGCCGCCGGAAGACGCGGGCGTGCTGGTCGCCGAAAAAGCAACCGCGATGTACTTTGAAGAGGCCGCGGCGGGCCGCCCCGACGCGAAGGCTGCCGCGAACTGGGTCACGGGCGACCTGTTCGCTGCGCTGAACCGGCTCGGAATCAGTATCGAGCAATCGCCGGTGTCGCCGGCGCAACTCGGTGCGTTGATCGATCTGATCGCCGACGGCACGATCTCCGGTCGGCTCGCCAAGGATGTCTTCAATGAAATGGTCGCAACCGGCGCCGATCCTGGTGCAATCGTTGAACAGAAAGGCCTGCGTCAGCTCACCGATCAGACCAGGATTGCCGCCACGATCGACACGGTGCTTGCGCGAGAGGCCGACAAGGTCGCCGACTATCGCGCCGGACGCGAGAAGCTCTACGGCTTTTTTGTCGGCCAAATCATGCGCGCCACCCAAGGCAAAGCCAACCCCGCCATCGTCAACGAGATCCTGAAGAAAAAACTCGCACCGTAGCCAGGGTGCGACCGACCGCTCCTTCGCCAACCGCCCGCCGTTCCGGGGCGCGGGACAGCGCTGCGCTACATGAGGTTTGCGCACGGTCACATCATGAAATTGCCATATTCACATCGTAAAGATCGTGAATATCGCATTAGAA
>JAFAHP010000624.1 GCA_019237175.1 Alphaproteobacteria bacterium | reverse complement strand
GCTTCTCCTCGGTGTAAAGGCGCATGATGCGCGAGACGCCCCAGACGATACCCTGGCTGAACCAGCTCGTCACGATGTGCTTGCTCACCCCGGAGGCGAAAAGCAGTTCGCCCTCGCTCGAGGTGATGCTGCGCGCACAGCAGAGATCCTTGCGGCGGGCCCGGATCAATGCCCAGATCATCGCCATTGGCGTGCGCGATAATGTGCTGCCACCGATGCCGATAGAGGCGCCGTCAGGGACGAGTGCCGCCGCCTCTTCGAGCGACATCACTTTGTCGCGCAGACTGCGGTCACGCTCTGCTGTACGGCGCCGCAATTCGCTGTAGGCCAGCGTCAACGGCTCTCCTCCACGCCGGTTGCGGCGTTGAACTCCTTGATCAACGCGTCCCAGGCCGGTGCGGCCTGCCGCAGCTCTCTCCAGAAGCCTTGGTCGCGGCGCCTCTCAAAGGCTTCGAGGCTCACGCCCTGCTGCTCAACCCAGGTGTAATAGCCGAGGTTGAAGATGCGCGTGCGCTCGCCGTGGGTCAACTCGAGGACGTCGTTGTCCGCAGCGCCGAACAGGTGCTGGCCGAAGATCTCGCCCGCGTTCACCGCATCAAAGCCGTCGGGATGTTGCGAGGCGAGGAATTTCTTCCGCTCGCTGCCGTAGAGTGACGCGCTGTCTGTTGCGACGGTGACGAGCACATCCTCCGCGCCGAGCTCCAGGCGCTTTGCCGTCTTGATCGCGGCGACCAGGTTGGCGATGCCGGACAGGCCCACGAACTTCAGCCGGGCAAGCAGTTCCGGATCGATGTGGCGGCGGTCCGCCAGATAGCCGAGCCCGACGTCGCTGTTGAAAAGCAGGTCGAGCGCCCCGGTGCTGCGATCCGACACGCCGACGACGACATCTGTGTTCATCACGTTGTGGATATAGGGCACGTGCTTGTCGCCGATGCCCTGGATGTTGTGCTCGCCAAAGCCGTTGCGCAGCAGGGTGGGACACTCGCTGGCCTCGACCACGACGATGCGCGCACCATGCCGCTCCTTGAGGTAATCACCGGCCGCCAAGGTACCGGCCGATCCGGAGGCCGCGACAAACCCCGTCAGTCGTAAATTCGGGCGTTCTTGCTGCAAAGCCTCGAAGAGGTGCGCCAGTGCCGGGCCGGTGCAAGCATAATGGGCGACATAATTGCCGAATTCGGCAAACTGGTTGAGAACGACATTGGCTGGATCACGCGCCAGCTCGGCACATCGATCATAAATTTCTTTGACATTGCTTTCCGAGCCGGGGGTCCGGACGATGTCCTCGGGCCGCGCCACCCAGGCGTGCAGCCAGTCGAAGCGCTCCTTGCTCATGCCCTGCGGCAGCACGGCGACACCGCGGCAATCGAGGATGCGCGAGATGGCGATACCGCCGCGGCAGTAGTTTCCCGTCGAGGGCCAGACCGCCCGCTGGTACGCTGGATCGAACCGGCCGGTAACCAGGCGGGGGATCAGACAGCCATAGGCCGCCAGCACTTTGTGCGCCCCGATCATCGGAAAGAAAGAGCCGAGCGCCATGACGATCGGCGAGCGCACCCCGGTCAACGCCGGTGGAAATATCAAGTGGCAGGGCTCGGCGGCCAAGCCACTGCGCGACCAATCGTTGTACCAGTTGACGCGAAACAGGTTGGCCGCGTCGGGGCGATCCGGATCAACGGAGCGAAGGGCGGCAAACCGCGCTTCGGGAATGGTCGAGGGATAGCCGAGTTCGGCGAAGGACGGCAGATAAACTCCCGCGCGCCCCACCCATCGCGCCGCGCGGTCGCGGACAACCCGGTCGACGACCGTCGTCACGATCTCGCCGCCCGTCATCCACCCTCGTCGACAATGCAGGGACCAGTCCCGCTGAAAGTCTTCCGAACGATTATCTCGTCCCCGATTGGGTGGGCTCGGGGCCGCAATGAACACACTTGGCGAGGGTAAAAGTCACTTTGCCGGTGTCGTCGTCGACGACGAACTGTACCGGCACGCCGCGCCCGTCGAGCCACACAGTGTATCGGGTACTGCCGTCGATCTCGAACTTGACGGTCGATACCGCCGCACCGTCGATCTTTACCGTCGTTTCCTGTCCGCTGCCGATGCGCACCTGCTCCAGCTTGCCCGAATCGGGGCGCATCATCGTGTTGGAGCTGAGGAAATTGGCCGACCAAGGGTTGGCCGGATGAACCGAGGCGGGGGCCGTGATGGTGCCGTTTTTGGACGAGGTGATGACAAAGTTGTTGCCGCGCGCCTCGCCTTTCACCTCAGTCGGGCCATCGCCTTTGTCGGTGACCCCGTGAAACGAAACG
>JAFAHP010000576.1 GCA_019237175.1 Alphaproteobacteria bacterium | reverse complement strand
TCGACTGTACTCGATCTAACCGGCGGGGCCGCAGTGCTGCTGCGCCCCGGTGGCGTCACACTTGAACAATTGACGGCGCTGCTCGGCGCGGTCACGACCGGGCCCGTCTCCGGCCCCGCCCCTTCGCCCGGCATGCTGACAAGCCATTACGCGCCGGCTCTGCCGGTACGGCTTAACGCGACCGAGGCCTGCCCCGGTGAAGCTGTGCTCGCCTTTGGCCCCACCGCTCAGCCGGGTTTTGCAGAAGTGCTATGGCTCAGCCGTTCCGCCGACCTGAGCGAGGCCGCCGCTAACCTGTTCGCGATGTTGCGTCAACTCGATCAGCCCACCTTTACGGGTATCGCCGTGATGCCGATCCCCAATCACGGCCTTGGTCGCGCGATTAACGACCGCCTGCGCCGTGCCGCTGCACCGCGCCCTTGCTGACCGCGATCGAGCCTAACGCCGGCGACAGGCCCGCCTCAATACCCCCCGCCGAGCTTGCGATGGTCCCAACTCGTGATCTTGTGCGGGGTGATTTTAAGGACAACGCGCTTGCGGGCGCGGTCGAGGGCACCGCGGCGGCCGCTTTCGGGGGCGTTGCGGCGATGGTTCATGACTTGGCGCACCACATCGACGTCGTCGATGATCTCGCAAGCGCCGCGCACCATGACCCCGCGCAGTTCGGCATAGCCGTTGCCAGTCTCAACCATCAACCCGATCTTGGGGTTGCGGCGAATGTTGACCACTTTTTGGGCCTTCGCATAGGAAGTCATGTAAAAGGCGCCGTCCTCGACGTAGAACCCCATCGCCACGACGTGCGGAAACCCCTCCTTATCGACGGTGGCGAGCGCACACTTCGTGTTCTCACGCAGAAATGCGTCCTGCTCATCCCGTGTAAAGCGGATCTGTCGGCGGCGCGGGACAGCTGCGACGCGATCGTCGACTGCCATCGTCACACTGTCTGCAGGATGTCATCCTGCGCCAACCCTTCGGCGACCAAGCTGCGCCAGTCGGCGGCCCGCGGCACTATCGTTTCGGCCGCCTGCAGACGGTAATAGGTCGGCCGGACACCGGCGGGCGTGCCGCCTTCGCTCGCGGTGTCGATCGCCCGTCGCAACAGCCGGCGCAGCTGGATGATGGCCTTATCGGCCGGTCCCAAATGCTCCTTCGAACGATCGACGATACGCCCCATCGTCTCCTGGATCGCGCGGTCCTGCACGTTGACGCCGTCGATCCCGGTAAAGCTCAGGGTCTTCTGCACCGCGCGATCGATCAGATAGTTGTTGCCGCGGTTGGCCTTGGAGCGAAACGTCGTCTGGTCGACATGGAGCGGACCGTTGCCGATGCCGCGTTCGAGCCGGTCTGCATCGGTCAAAGGCTCGTCGGTGACGCTGTACTGCCAGTTGTAGACCATGGTGTTTTTGTCGTCGATCGGGACCCAAATGTGCCCCGCATCGACGCGACCGCCGGTCTCCGACCGCGAGGCGCGGATCTGATGGAACGGCAGGATATAATGGTAGGTGCGGATGTGTGACTGGGTGTCGCCGAGTGCCCTGATGCCCGCATATTGATAGCCGTAGTCGGTCAAATCGACGGTGATGCTCGGCGCCTTCGCGCGAACATACGCGCTCGACGGCTTGATGCCGCCGCGTCCACCGGCTTCGTCCGTTAAGAGCCGATGCATGATCGGCGCATGCGAGGTGTCGAGACCCCCTTCGAGCGCCTGCAGCCAGTTGCACTCCTGGATCACTTTCGAGACATGGCGGTGGCTCTCGGGTGCCTGCGTCCAAGCGAATTTGGGCAAGGGTGGGGTGCGCTCGGGCGGGCCCATATAGGCCCAAATGATGCCGCCCCATTCGACCGTCGGATAGGCCTGCAAGTGGACCTTGTGGCAAAACGGTTCGGGCTCGTTCATCTGCTCGATGCAGCTGCCGTCGACCGCAAATTTCCAGCCGTGATAGACGCAGCGCAGCCCGCCCTCTTCGTTGCGGCCGAACCACAGCGAGGCACGGCGGTGAGGGCAGAATTCGTCGACGAGCCCAATCCGACCCTCGGTATCGCGAAAGGCGACGAGGTCTTCGCCCAGCAGCCGGACCCGCACCGGCGGGCCGTCAGGCTCCTTCAATTCGCGCGCGAGCAGAGCCGGCATCCAATAAAGTCGGATCGTGTTGCCCATCGGGGTTCCTTGTCCGACCCGGGTCAGCAGTTCGTTTTCCTCGCATGGCAGCATTTTAGTCTCCCGCTGATATTGCGTGACTTTCCGATCGGTGCCCGACCCTGTCAAGCCGCGGCTGGGTAGTATCGCCCCTTCGCCTCTGCAGCGAGCAGGTTTTTGTTTGATCAAGCTGACATCATTCACTTGTCGGCGAAGATTGTCCTCACCAGCTGCCGGAGCAGGGCGCGATCGCGGCCGACTTGGGGCGCAAGTGAAGAGGGGCGGTTACGCTGCGTGCATGACGGCGGGCAGCGGAGAGTCGATGCGCCGCAGCAAGTGTATGATCTGGATAATGAGCGACAGGGTGGACCGATCATAATTTCGACACTCCATCACCTGATCTGCGAATCGATAGATCAGCGCGACCGTTGTATTGCGTCCGCTGCCGTCATTGGGACGCGCGGCCGGCAAATGACCGAGGTTGTGGCACCTGTAGATGATACGGTGTTTTGAGACTTCAGCTGTAAGTCTTTCGCGTTCGGTCAGGGCGCGATGATCGCGCTCTTGTCCGGTGTAGCTCTGCCGGCTAGCTCTATCGCGGCAGTCGCTCAGGGATGGAATGAGCCAAACGCGCGAGGTTCCGGATCGGATTGAAGACCGGCAGATTGTGGCGCTCGATTGGGCGACCATCGCCGAGGCGCCGGCATTGGTCGAACAGCTTGCGGGTGTAGCTTCTTTTTTCAAGCTCGGGCTATGGCTTCTATATGCCTCCGGCTTTGACCGGTTGCTCGACGGTCTGGTCGAGAAGGGCAAGAAGATCTTTCTCGACACCAAGATGTTCGTTATCGGCGAGACCGTCAGGCAGGGGGTCGCACGCGCTGCAGAGCGCGGTGTCAGCTTTGTGACGGTTCATGGCAACACCGACATCGTTAAAGCTGCGGCCGACGGCGGGACAGGCAGCGATCTCAAGATCTTGGTCGTTCCGGTGTTGACCAGCCTAGATGATGCTGCGTTGCACAATCTTGGGTATGCGGCAGGCGTTCGCGAGCTACTTATCGCAGGAGCCAAAACCGCGTGGGCTTGCGGCTGCGATGGG
>JAFAHP010000536.1 GCA_019237175.1 Alphaproteobacteria bacterium | reverse complement strand
CGCCCGGGTAGCCTTGGTAGCCGCCCTGTTGGCCGCCCGGGTAGCCTTGGTAGCCGCCTTGTTGCCCGCCTGGATAGCCTTGGTAGCCGCCTTGTTGGCCGCCTGGATAGCCTTGGTAGCCGCCTTGTTGGCCACCCGGATAGCCTTGGTTGCCTTGGTAGGTCCCCGGGTTGTTGTACTGGGGCTGCGGGTTGTACTGGGTGTTGTACTGGCCCAGCACGGGACCGGCACAGCCGATCGACGTCGCGAAGAACAGGCTGAGCGCGACGAATGTCCGAGCCATCAAACCTTCCTCCTTGAACCTGCCATTTTTTGGGCACGGGGCATTATAGCGAGCGGTTGTCAAATCCGACCGCACGTGGCCCTACGATCGTCGGAGTTATTGAGCGGGAATACAACCTTTTTGCTTCTTTGCGAGCGCATAGGTTCGGAGCCGGCATTACTGCGGCCCTTAACGAATGCCGAGGATTGCTCCTTAAGAGACCTTACAGGTGGAACGAGGACTGCCGGCGCGGCCGTGTGCAGGCTCAACGGCATGTCAAGTGCGGAGGCGGCGGCCCAGAACGGCTCGTACTCGGATTGGTCGTAGCGCCGGTCCTCGGCTGGACATTCGGTAATCATCGCACCGGCGAGACCGAACCGGGCGGCGCGCTCCAACTCCTTATTCCGCGGCGATGGCGGCTCGCTCCTCGGCGATCAGCCGCTCGATGATCCGCCGCATCTGCATGCGCGTCGCATCGGAAGCGATGTCGACGAGGCCTGCTTCACCGAACTCGCTGATCCGCGCTTGCTGCGCCTCGACCATGACACGGTCCTCGACAAAGGTCGGGGCGATCTCCTGGTAGAGCTGCTCGGTCGCCTCGGGTTCGTTCTGGCGATAGCCGTTAGCGACCGACCAGAAATAATAGCAGCTGGTCTCGGTTTCGGGGGTCAGGCCGTGGAACAGGCGGAACTGGAAGCCGCCGTCGCGCTTGCCTTCATAGGCGCCGGTGCCGGCATCGGCCGCGCCGGTCCATTGCAGCACGCTGCTCGGGGCGACGAATTCGAACTCTTGCCAGCGATCGACGCGACCCGCGAAGCCGGCCGCCTTGACGTAAGTCGGTGGCGGCAGTGAATTGCGCATCCAGCGCGTGAATTTGACGCCGGTTGGCGTGCGCACCGTCTTCATTTCCGCCTCGACATGCGCGGAGGGATTGCCCCCCACTGTCTTGGCGTGCACATAGCCGAGATGCGTCAGGTCCATCAGATTGTCGACCATCAGCATGTAATTGGCTTTGATCGGATAGACGTCGTGCTTGTTGGGCCATTTGCCAGGATCGTTGTGGTAGGGAAAGTCGACGATCGCAGCACTGTCCGCCTTGGCCCGATCGCCCATCCATACCCACACCAGCTGGTCTTTCTCGATGACCGGATAACTGCGCACGCGGGCGTTTTCCGGGATCTGCCCCTGCCCGGGGATATGCAGGCAGCGGCCGGATCCATCGATGACCAGGCCGTGATAACCGCACTGGACCCCCTCCCCGACGACCGTGCCCATACTGAGCGGCGCGGCACGGTGGCAGCAGCGGTCGGCAAGCGCCCCTACCCGGCCTGCGCCGTCGCGAAACACCACGATCGGCTCGTTGCAGATCCGCCGCGCCAGCGGCCGCTCGCCGCCGATTTCGTCCGCCCAGGCAGCAATGTACCAGGCATTACGCAACGGCATGTGAAGCCTCCACTCTGCCCGTAAGGCTGGTCCGCTGATCCGCCGCAATGAGCTCCGCCATCAGGCGGCGAAACCGGTTCAGCGCGCCGTCCGATGCCAGCTGCAGCATGCGGGCCTTGGGCGTACTCGCCATGATCTCCTGCTGGGCTTCGATCATTGCCCTGTCCTCGGCGAAGGCTCGCTCGATGACCGCCATCTGTGATCGCGAATGCTCTTCATTAGCGAATTTTCGACTGAGACAGCTCGAGTAATAATAGATCGTCTTGTCCTCCGAAATCGGGGTGACTGCCTGCGAGGTAGACGAAACCCAATCGGGCACGGCAACCGGCGCCTGCATGCCGTGCGCCGCAGCCATACCCGCCGGATAGGACCGCGTGGCGAGTAGGAAGACGCCCGGAACCATGTAGTCGTAAGACGCCCACATATCCGACAGCGAGCCCGGCGGCAGCCCCAAGTAATTCGGGCGCGGATGGTTGACGACCCACCGCTCGATGCGCAGCCCGCGTTCGATGGGTATGGTCTTCGGGCGGCTCTCGCCCCAGCTCATGCTGTTGCGGCCGAGCGTGCTCTGATGCACGTAGCTGAGATGCGAGAGATCGAGCAGATTGTCGTTGATCAGCTCGTAATTGGCGGCATAGGCAAGCTCCCCCGTCAGCATCAGCCAGTCGGGGTCATTGTGGTTCAATGCTCTGGGGATCAGCCCTCGGTCGGCGAGAGCGGGATCGCCCATCCAGACCCAAACCCAGCAATCCTGTTCGACAACCGGATAGCTGCGGACAACCGCGGTCGACGGGATAATGTCCTGTTGCGGGATCTCGACGCATTTGCCCGAGGGTGCGAATTTCAGCCCGTGATACATGCAGCGGAGATCGTCGCCCTCTTTCCGGCCGCGCGACAAAGGTGCGTGCCGATGACAGCATCGGTTCTCGAGAGCGACGATA
>JAFAHP010000383.1 GCA_019237175.1 Alphaproteobacteria bacterium | reverse complement strand
CCATCTGCCGGAAATGGAAAAGCCGGAGGAATTCGCGAAGTTGGTTCACGACTTTCTGCGGGATTGAAGCAAGCGCAGGGCAGATGAGCGAAAGCCTAATCCGCGATAGGCTGCCAGTACCGAGCTGGCGGAATGCGCTGGGCAAGAAATCGGCTGACCGGCTCCTCGATCCCTTTCTCGTCATTCCCGCGCAAGCGGCCCCCGGGTTACGCGAGCGAAGGCCCGCTGGTGCTAAGCCCGGGGGCTGGGAATTCAGACGTTTGCCCCCTGTGGGAACTCGGTCGGTTCGCGGTCGGATACAAGTCACTATTCGGCGAGTCGCCCCTCGACAGGCTAAAGCGTCATTCGGCCGCCGTCTGATTAGCGGCGGGACGACGCGCCAGCGCGTCGATCAGCGCCTGGATATAACCGTAGCAATAGGCAAAGGCGACGCCGGACGGGTCGCGGCCGTCGATCTGCGGCACGTGATCCGGCATCAGCATGTATTGGTAACCGACGTCGCGATAGACCGCGACCGCGCGCGTCATGTCGACATCGCCCTCGTCGGGAAACGCCTCCATAAAATCGAGCCGCCGGCCCTTGATGTTGCGGAAGTGCACGTTGAACAGTTTGCCGCGCTCGCCAAACCAGCGGATCACGTCGAAAATCTCGCGCGCCGGGTGGTCGAGCATCTCGGCCACGGTCCCCTGGCAGAAATTGAGGCCGTGATAGGGGCTCTCGTGCATCGTCACAAACCGTTTGAGGCCGTCGACGGTGCCGAGCACGCTGGTTACGCCGCGATAGCCTGGCGGCGTATAGGGATCTTGCGGATGACACGCCAAACGCACCTTGGCGGCGCTCGCGACCGGCACCACTGCAGCGAGAAAATGGTCGATCCGCTCCCAATATTGATCCTCCGAGACGATCCCGGCGGCCGTGGGCGGCGCTGCTTGGTCGGCGCGGCTCCAGCGGAAGGCGGCGTTGCGCGAACCGCCCCGCCCAGTTTCGCGCTCGGTCCTGGGGATGCCGACGATCGTCAAATTATATTTGGCGGCGGGAATGCCGGCCCTGGCGAGCCGCTCGATCAAGCGGCAAATGCTGTCGATCTCGCGCTGCCGTTCCGGCTCTTGGCCGAGCAGAATGTGCGGGCTCTCTTGTTCCTCGATCGGCCGCGACGACATCGGCAATTGCACCATGTCGAGCGACAGGCCGAAGGATTCGACGTGCTCCTTGTGCCGGCAAAGGTCATCGAGGCTCCAATGGTGCGGGTTGCCAGGCGGATCGACGCAAACATGCCTGACCCCGAGCTGCGCCCAGACGCGGTAATCGGTATCGTCGCGTGGCTTGATTTGCGTGCCGACATGCATCGCCGTTTCTCCGTCCGCCCCGGTGGCGCCGGTTGCAGCATAGCAGTTCCGGTGCCGTTTTCGCGGTTGAAAGCTCCCCGTCATCCGGTCTTGGGTTGCAAGCATCGCTGCATTAAACTTGCGGCCGATGCGCGTTCATTCGCCTCTGGGATCGATTGCGGATCTGCGCCGCAAATTGCGGGCGGTGGCGGCGGTGGTCGCGGATCCGGCCGCCACCCGGAACGAGAAGGCCAATGCGGAAGCCGTAAAAGCGCGGCTCGAGCGCCGCCTCAAAGAGGCGGGGTTCCCCGCCGGCAACTGGACCGACACGCTGTTTCGGTTGGGCCGGCGGGCCAAGGAAATCGGCAAATCGACGGCGCCTGAATCCCCGAAAGGCGACTGGACCGACACCGCCCATCGGGTGGGCAAGGCGTTGCGCCGCGGGTACAAAACCTGGCTTTCGGACTGAGCGCCACGCGCCGTCCCCCCGCTACTGCCGCGGGGGGTGTGAGCAGCCCATCCTTGCTTAAATCCGGACCGCGGGCATCCTACCCGCCTGAAGCTTCTCGCACACGAGACGCGGGCGGGACGCCCGCGCTCCAATCCGAAATCGCGGACCCGTGGGCCTGAGATCTCTTAGTAGCCGCGCTGCCAATCGATGACGTTGCGCAACGGGCGGCCTTCGAGATAAGCGCGCAGATTGTCACAGAAGATGTCGATGGCGCCGTGCCGGTTCTCGTCGCTCGCCCCTGAGACATGCGGTGTGATCAAGACCCGTGGGTCGGACCACAATCGCGCCGGCGGAGGATGCTCGAACTCGCCGACATAGACGTCGAGCACAGCCCCGCGCAGATGATTGCGTTGCAAGGCCTCGAACATGGCGTCTTCATCGACGATCTCGCCGCGCGCGACATTGACCAAGACACTTCCCGGTTTCATCACGGCAAACCGTTCGGTGTTGAACAGCCGATCGGTCTCCGGTGTCCATTGGCAGCAGATCACGACAAAGTCGCTGTGCGGCAAGAACCGGTCGAGATCCGCGGGCCCGCCGATTTCGCTGAAGCCGGCCGGCAATGGCGCGTCGGGCCGGGGCGTGCGGCGGGTGCCGACGACCCGTATTCCGAGCCCGGCGCAGAGCCGGCCGACGTCCTGCCCGATGCCGCCAGCGCCGACGACGCATGCGGTCTTGCCGTCGAGCAAGAGCGAGCGGTAGGGGCGGTGATCAAAGGCTTTGGTCTGCCGATCGAGTGCGACGCGGTTCAGGCACTTGGCGAAATAGAGGACGCCGGCGACGGCGTATTCCGCCATCGCCAACGTACTGCCGACACCGCGCGAGGTTGTGGCAATCACGTCGCTGCCCCACAGATCGCCGCGGAGCAGATTGCTGGCGCCGGCGGGGCGTTGATGAAACCACCGCAAGCGGTGCGCGCGGGCGCGCAGATCGAGGGGGTAGGGCCAGCCGCCGAGTACGATTTCAGCGGCGGCCAACAGCGCGTCGCGCTCGGCACGGCTTCCCTGTCCGATCGAACCCGGCCGCAGATAACGGGTTGC
Organism: Alphaproteobacteria bacterium; assembly: GCA_019237175.1. Taxonomy (GTDB): domain Bacteria; phylum Pseudomonadota; class Alphaproteobacteria; order ATCC43930; family CGMCC-115725; genus AP-15. The sequence goes on along the minus strand of JAFAHP010000383.1, from coordinate 6,092 downwards.
AGTGTAGGGCGGCCACGTCTCGCGATATTCGCCGTCAAACCAGCCGCCGGCATCCGTCAATCGGATCGACGGATCGACAGCCTCGATCCTGGCTCGCTCCGCCGGAGCGATCCGCTGAATGCTCAGGATGTTGATTTCCTGCATCGATCCTGCCCGTTCTTTCGGATGTTCGACGGCACGTTCTATGCCACGCCGGCAGGCCGTTGGTCACGCATCAGCGGGACGGCGCAGCCTGCGGGTATCAAGCGCAGGCAGGCGACCAGGGTCGAATGACGTCAGATCGATGGTGTGCGCCGCTCCATCGACGATCAGTTCGGCGATCGCTTCCCCGGTCGCTGGCGCGTTCAGAATCCCCCATACGCTATGCGCGGTCGCGACATAAGCTCCCCCGACACCCGGCACCCGCCCGATAAGCGGCAATCCGTCGCGTGCGATCGGGCGAAAGCATGCCTGACGCGCCCGGATCCTGGAGGAGGCCAATACCGGCGACAGATCGCGGCACATGGCTTCCAGCCGCTCTATCGCCCCCGGGTCTGGAGCCACTGCAGCCGGGTCGACCGGCAACGGTGTCTCACTCGAAATCGCACAGACATAGCTGGTGCCATCGCTGCGTGGGAACAGCTCGGGTGTCTGCACCGCGCCGGTGACCTCACGATATTCGCAAAACAACGCCGCCGCCGGGATGTTGGTCCCCGTCTCGAAGACGAGGCTGTGGCCCTTGAGGGCGTAGACCGCGGGCAAAGGCAGCCAGGTGGCGGCGAGAACCGACCACGGCCCCATCGCGATCACGATGGCATCGCCCGCGAGGTGCTCTCCATCAACGACGACGCCCGCGGCATTGCCCCGATCATCCCGAAAAAATCCAGTGACGCGGCCGATACGCAACTCCGCGCCCTGCACCTGGGCCGCTTGCATCATCGCTTGGGTAAACTGCGCCGGATGCACTTGGGCGGTGGTCCCGGGCATGCCGAGGCGCTGCGTCACGATCACCCGATGCGACAGCCAGCAGAGCTCGTAAGCGCCGCCACGCCGGTCGATCCCTTGCTGCCGACCGGCGATGCCGCCATAGGTGGTCAGCGCCCGATAACCCCAATCGCCGTCGAGCGTGGCCGCCAGCTTCGCATGAAGGGCAAAACTTCTTCGTGCCAGCGCGGCTAGCGGGCTTCCGTCACACCAATCGAGCGCCAAAAAGCCGCCCGACCTGCCCGAAGCTGCACAAGCCAAGGCAGTCCGCTCGATCACTGTCACTTGAACGCCGCGGCTGGTCAAAAAATAGGCGATTGACGCACCGATGACCCCGCCGCCGCAAATCAGCACATGCAGTGCCACGTCATCCCCATGATCAAAATCCGATGGGTCGGCGTATCTCCCCGTGGTGTCACCCGAAAGTATTAGATGACCACGCTGACACGTAAGCGAATATGGACTCACCGTTGACAATTGGGCAAAATGAACCGCGAGTCATCTTCGCGGTACGGTGAAATGAGGATTTGGGGAACCTCCGCCGTGGCCCTCATGACAGGCGTGGTCTTGGCTGCGACACCGGCTGGTGCGGCATCTTGCCGTGTCAAGAAGAACGAAAATTGCTTTGATCCTCCGTCGACGATCAGTTTCAGCGCGGTATCCGAAATCTCGCGCCGGATCGTCAGCGAGGAACCCGCTGCCGGTAAGCCCAAGACCAGTGTTGTCGAGGCGCCGCCGATCACGACCTACACCGGACCGATGGTCGGGGTTAGTTCGATGGCCCATGCGCCGACCGTCGGTTACTACTGGTCACTGGAACCTGGTACAACCAAATAGCGAATTCCTGTGCGGCGGGAGCGCGCCGCCGCTTCCCCTTCCTCACCCTTCCCGGCTTGCGTGGGAGGGAAAGGTGGAGGTCTGGGTTTACCGCCTGCATCTTTAGCATGAGGACGGTAGACTGGATCTTTCAAAGCGCACGGGCAGCGGTGAAACGCCGAGCGGGATTCGACCGGCCTATCCCATTTCACGCGGTCCCGCGCGAACCGCCGATCTCTGCATTCTTGCCGCCGGCTTTGTCCTTGGTGTCTGCGGCGCTATCGTGCTGATCAAGGCCGCCCTCGGCGGGCACCACGATCGACGACGGCTGTTCAGCGCCAGCGTCTACACGGTCGGATTGCTGGCGATGCTCGGCTGTTCGCTGCTCTATCGGTCCGCCACCGAACCACGCCGCCGCCAATTCCTGCGCCGCCTCGATCACAGCGCGATCTTTGCAATGATCGCGGGATCGGCGACACCGTTTGCGCTGATGCGCGACAGCACGGCCGGCAACCTGTCGGCAGCGGCACTGTGGGCCGTGGCGGCGCTCGGGATCGCTGTTAAAACGCATTTCCCGATCGGGGGAATCCGCCGCTCGGCGATCTGGTACCTAGGGCTCGGTTGGGGCGCCCTTTTTGCCGTCGGCCCGGCGCTTTCGGGCGAGACCGCGATATTGCTCGCGATGGGCGGCGCATTTTATTCCGCCGGGGTTCCGTTTTTGCTTCGATGGCGGCGACCTTATCGTGTCGCTATCTGGCACATCTTCGTCCTTGCCGGCACCGCCTGCCACTACGCGGCGATCTTCGGCCGCATTGTTTTGACCTGAACCGGCGCTGCTGGGTTGCTGTCACTCGCCGTTTCCAGGCACAATTCGCGCGGTCAGCGCGCCCGGAAAGGAACGGAAATGAAAGAGGGCTATCGTTTTGTCGATTGCGTCATGCACATTATGGAGCCGATCGATCTGTTCGACAGATATCTCGACCCGGCATTCAAGCCCAGGATCACCTCGGCGATGCAACCCGTCGACGGGGGCGCCACCGGTATGCGCCGCCGGCCGTTGTGGTTCTTCGACGGCACGCCGACCAGCAATGACGGCAATATTTCGCAATACAACCGCATTCGCGGCCCGTTGGTCGGGGCGCGCGGCAACAAGAACGTGATGTTTGCGGTCGAGCGCGGTTATGACGCCGAAGCCCAGGTCATCGGCATGGAAATGGAGGGGATCGACATCGCCGTGCTGTTCCCGACCGCCGGTCTGTCGTTCCTCGCGCGCGACGGCATGGACCCGCAGTTCTCGAATGCGATCTGCCGCGCCTATAACGATTGGCTGCATGACTTTATCCAATATAGCCCGGACCAGCTGAAGATGGCGGCGATGCTGCCGGTCCACGACGTCAACCTCGCCTGTCGCGAGCTTTACCGCTGTGTCAAGGAATACGGTGCCGTCGGCGCCTTTGTGCGGCCGAATATCGTCAATAACCGGTATTGGCACTCGACCTATTGGGACCCGCTCTATGGCATGCTGCAGGATCTCGAAATCCCGCTGTGCTTTCACGAGGGCACCGGCTCGTATTATTCGACGATCGAGCCGCGCTTTGGAGAAAACCGCTTTATGCGCCATGTCGCGAGCCACTCGACCGAGATGCAACTGGCGCTGATCGCGCTGATGTTGGGCGGCATCTTCGAATCCTATCCACGGCTCAAAGTGGCGTTTCTCGAAGCGCAAAGCTGGTGGGTCCCCGGGTTGCTGGGCCGGATCGAATGGGACCTGCGCCAGCACCACCAGGCCGACGCGCCCTATCTGAAGCTGACACCGTTCGAATACTGGCAGCGCAATTGCTTTTCGGCGATCGAGAGCGGCGAGCGCGAGGTCGGTTCGGTTGTCGAATTATTGGGCGGTGCCGACAATATATGCGTGTCGAGCGATTTCCCGCATTTCGACTCGAGCTTTCCCCAGGTGTCGACGCGGGTATTGCGCAACCCCAGCATCAGCCCCGAGATCGGCGGCAAGATCCTGGCGGGGGGTGCGCGCCTCTATAGTTTTGACGAGGACGATTTCGCCCAGGCCGACACCGCCGCCAAGCGCCGCGACAACCGCACCGCCGCCCGCGCCTGAGCGGTGCGGCGGTCGGCCCGTACGACGCAAGTCATGGCTTCGGCGAATTGATCGCCGGGCCAAACCAAGGGGCCGGGTAGAGTTAGAATGCGAACTCTGCGCCGAGGGAGGAAGCATAAGCACCGATCTTTTTGTCGTGATCTCCGGTTGCTCGGGCGGCGGAAAGTCGACGTTGCTGGCCGAGCTCGGCCGCCGCGGCTACGTCACCGTGGAAGAGCCAGGCCGGCGGATCGTCAAGGAAGAGCTGGTTGGCGACGGCCTGGCGCTGCCCTGGGTGGATGGAGCCGCCTTCGCGCGGCGTGCTATCGCGGTCGCCCTCGCCGACCGGGACGCGGCAGACGGCGACGGCGGCTGGGTCTTCTTTGACAGGGGCTTGATCGATGCCGCCGCGGCTCTGCAGCACCTGACCGGCGAGCCCCTACTGACGGCTCTCGGGCAAGCGCACCGCTATCACCGCCGGATTTTTCTCGCGCCGCCCTGGCCGGAAATCTACGTGACCGATCATGAGCGGCGTCATGGTCTGGATGCCGGCATTGCCGAGTATCAGCGGCTGCGTCACGTCTACCCTTCTCTCGGCTATCAGGTGACAATCCTGCCCAAGGTCGGTGTTCGTGAGCGCGCAGATTTCATCTTGAATACGCTGGCGAAGACGCTGGACCGACCACAAGAGAGGCCGACGAGGAGTCTTGAGGCTGAGCAAGTATCGTCAAACAGGCTGGATTACGGCCCTGCGTCCTTCGAGGCCTCGCTTCGCGAGGCACCCCAGGATGAGAAATTTTCCTGAATTCCATCATAGGCTTACCTCATGGTGAGGAGCGCTTCGGTGAAGCCAAAGCGCGTCTCGGCCCACGCACGGGACCGATTGCAGCACAATTCTTGCTCAGCCTCCTTGCGAGGTCCGAATACGATATGTTGAGCCGGAAAAGATCGGGGTGAGCGGGCTCACGATCGCCGCCCTGGTCGAATATGGGTATGGCCGTCGCGCGTATCGCGCTTGAAACCGAGAGCTTCCCAAAACGGAACGCTGCCGGCCGCGGCGTTGACGGTGATTGCCTGGCCGGTGTGCTCCACCTGAGCCAGCAGCGCCACCACCAGCTTGCGGCCGACACCGCTTCGCCGGAATGGCGGGCGAACGTAAAAGCGCCGCATGCGAAAAGCGTCTGGCACGACCGGCTCGATGGTCAAACCGCCGATCCCGGCGAGCACGCCACCGATCCGAGCAGCGAGCAGCGCCTCGCCCTGGCGGTCGAAGCGCGTCGTGTGTGTTTCCCAATCGATTGCGAGCCGCTCAATTTGCCTGAAGCCCTCGGTGCGCGCGTCTGCGCGCAGTGCCTCGAAACCAGCCGGCAAGTTTCCGGTGACGATCTCCAACTGAGGTGATCCAGGGGTGTCGTCCATTTTTATATCCCCTCGCGCGCCCGCGGCTCCGTCAGGCGCGGAAGATAACGAATATCCCTTATAGCCGCCGAGCCCGCTCGGTTGCCGGTCGAGACACAAGATCGAGGGCGAACTCTATTACGCGTTTGATCGATCACGCCGTGCCGGCGAACTAAGACTAAGACTAATGGAAGCTGCTCGATAAGGCCGACATTAAACGCGCGCTCAAGGTCTTCCCCCGGACGTAGCGCGGTTTTTGCTTTCTCGAGGTGTCGAGGCGGGTATTGCACAACCCCAGCATCAGCCCCGAGATCGGCGGCAAGATCCCGTCGGGGGGTGCGCGCCTCTATGGCTTTGACGAGGACTATTTCGCTAAGGCCGACACCGCTGCCAAGCGCCGCGACAACCGCACTGCCGCCCGCGCCTGAGCCCGCTGTCGCGCAAGGGTGCGTTGCCCTTGCGCCTCGACACCCTACACCGAGCTGTCGGGGATCCGATTGCACAACCGCGGTGATCGTGTCATATCTTGGCTCTAAATTGGAGCCGATTCGGATGCCCGTCAATCTATCGATCAAGAATGCCCCCGACGATCTCGTGGTACGGTTGAAGGAGCGGGCGGCGAAAAATCACCGATCGTTGCAAGGCGAGCTCCTCTCGATCATCGAAGAAGCGGTGCGCCAACCCGATCAGCTGACGCCGCGCGACGTGCTCGCAGAGATTCGGCGGCTCGGCCTTCGGACGCGAGCGGAGGCTGCGGTAATGATCCGCGACGATCGGGATGGCCGCTAAGGTTGTCGATGCCTCGGCCTTAGGCGCTTTA
>JAFAHP010000368.1 GCA_019237175.1 Alphaproteobacteria bacterium | reverse complement strand
ATACGTCCGGGCGGCGACGGGATCAGCCGCAGGATCGACAACGCCGTCACCGTCTTGCCGCAACCGCTTTCGCCGACAATGGCGAGCGTCTCGCCGGGGTTCACGTAAAGCGACACGCCATCAACGGCGCGGACCACGCCGTCGCGGCTGAAGAACCAGGTGCGCAGGTCGGCGATATCGAGGATGGGCCCGACCGCGGCCCGCGCCGATTGCCGAGCGCTCGCAACAGAAGCCGCGATGTCGGGCATGGGTGGCTACATCCGTCGGGAGAGACGCGGATCGAGCGCGTCGCGCAGCCCGTCGCCCAGCAAATTCATCGCGAGCACGGTTACCGACAAAAACCCGCCGGGGAACAGCACGATATAGTAAGCGACCTGGAACAGGCTGCGCCCCTCGGCCATGATGTTGCCCCAGCTCGGAATATTCGGCGGCGTGCCGGCGCCGAGAAAGGAGAGGATGGCCTCGATCAGCATTGCCGAGGCCGCCGTATAGGTCCCCTGCACCAACAGCGGCGGCAGGGTATTGGGCATGATGTGACGCCACAAAATGCGCGGCAGGCTGGTACCGCCGGCGACCGCCGCCTCGACAAACGGCAGATCGCGCAACGTCAACACGACGCCGCGCACCAGGCGGGTGACCCGCGGCACCTCGGCGACGGTGATCGCAAAGACGACGTTTTCGAGGCTCGCCCGGGTCAACGCCATCAGTGCGATCGCGATCAGCACCGCCGGGATCGACATCAGGCCATCCATGACCCGCATCAATACCGCATCGGCCCAGCGGTTGAACCCGGTCACCAGACCGAGGGACAGGCCGAATGTTATGCTCAACAAGGCGACACTGAGGCCGACCGTCAACGACACGCGGGCGCCATAAATCGTCCGGCTATAAACGTCGCGTCCGAGCATATCGGTGCCAAACCAGTGCGTCGCCGAGGGCCAGCGCAGCCGCTGTATCGGGGACAACGCCTGCGGGTCCGTGGTGCCGAGATAGGGCGCCAAGATCGCGATCAGCGCCATCAGCCCGAGCCCGAGGCCGCCCATGACAATCGTCGGGTGGCGCCGGACATAGTCGCGTATGCGGCGCCGACGCTCGGATGGGGCGGTGGCGAGAGCAAGATCGGCGGGTGCTACGGTCATGACTCAGTACCGGATGCGCGGGTCGAGCAGCGTGTAGCTGAGATCGACGAAGAGATTGATCAGCACATAGGCGCCCGAAAAGATCAGGATGATTCCTTGAATGAGCGGATAATCGCGGCGCAGGATCGCATCGACGGTAAGCCGGCCCAACCCGGGGATCGCGAACACCGTCTCGGTCACAACCACGCCGGCGATCAGCGAGGCGATCCCGATACCGATGATCGTCACGATCGGCACCGCGGCGTTTTTGAGCGCATGGCCGAGCAGCACCTGACCGTTCGCCAAACCCTTGGCCTGAGCGGTGCGGATATAGTCCTGGGCGAGAACGTCGAGCATGCTGGCCCGGGTCATGCGGGCAATTAGCGCGGTGTAGACCATGCCAAGCGCCAGGGTCGGCATTACGAGATGCGACAAGAACGGCCACGCTCCACGGCTTGGATCGACAAAACCCTGCACCGGCAGCCAGTCGGTGCGGACCGCGAATACATAAATCAAGAGGTACGCGAGAACGAACACCGGCACCGAGAACCCGAGCACCGCGAACACCATGACCGCCCGGTCGATCCACGACCCCGCCTTCCACGCCGCAACCACGCCCATCGGGATCGCCACCGCCACCGAGAACAACAAAGTCGAGATCGTCAGAGCCAGGGTGGGCTCGACCCGCTGGGCGATCAGCGTCGTGACCGGAAGATCGGTGAAGATCGAGATGCCGAGATCGCCGTTCAGCAAACGCCACAACCAGGTCCCGAACTGGATATAGAGCGGCCGGTCGAGGCCTAACGCCTGATGGATGCGTGCGATATCAGAGGGTGTGGCGGTGTCGCCGGCGATGATCGCCGCGGGGTCGCCCGGGCTCAGATGAAGCAGGGCGAACACAAACAATGCGACCACCACCATGACCGGGATGGTCGAAAGAATGCGCCGGACGATATAGGCGAACATCGCTCTACGTGATCGCCGCCAGCGAACTCATGCGGCCGCTTCTGCGACAGCGCAAGAGAGACCCGGGCAAGCCGGTGTCAGCAGCGGTTCCCGCTGCGGCTCAGGACCGTCTAGGGAAATTACGGGTTGTGGCTGAAAATTCTTGTCGAGCGCAAACAAAGTGTCGAAGACGAGATAACCGAAATTGCGGGTGACGTAGGCGGTGGTCCAGATTGGATCGATGCTTCCGAGATCGGCTTGCGGGATGAAGCGCAGCGTTTTTGGCGCCGTATCCGCCCACACAGGCGCAATCGTCAGCCAAACCGCAAACACCACCGCCGCTGCGCGCACAAACCCTTTCATAGCAATGCCCGCTCAACCGTCCGCTGTGTTCGCGAACATTATGCGATCGATTTTGCCCTGTCACCTGCAAGGGGCGGGCCATTTTTGCAGGACGAGCGATAGGCGGCGGCGCGTTGTATGTAGAACAATTCTGTGCTACCTAGTTGGTGCACGATGAGGCGAGAATGACAAAGACGATCAGCTTGCGCGAGGCCAATCAGGGCTTTGCTCGTTGCATTCGCGAGGTCGAGGCTGGCGAGGAGTTTGTGATCACCCGCAAGGGCCAGCCGGTCGCACGCCTCATTCCGATCACCAAACGGCGAATTCTCACGCCGGAGCAGGAGGCCGCGCTCGCTCGGACGCGTGCACGAATGGAGAAGGGTTGGCCGATCGGGGCCGGACCGCTCGACCGCGATTCACTGCATGAACGGGAATAGCGGACGCTTTTCTCTGGATACGAACCTTCTCGTCTACGCGATCGACAATCAAGCCGGCGCCAGACACGAGGTCGCCAAACTGATCGTCGAGCGCGCCGTCCGGTGCGACTGCTGGATAACCTTGCAGGCAGTCTCCGAATTTTACGCCGCCACTACCCGCAAGCGTGTGCTCCAGCGCGATGAGGCGGCGGCGCAAGCTAAAGACTGGTTATGCCTGTTTCCTACTGTCGCACCGACCGCGACCTCGGTTCGGAGCGCATTGGCCGAGGCGGCCGCCGGCCGCGCGTCGTACTGGGATGCACTGCTGCTAGCGACGGCACGGGAAGCGGGATGCTCGGTCATCCTGACCGAGGATTTGGCACATGGAACCGATTTCGGCGGTATGCGCATCCAGAACCCGTTTTCGACCTCGGGTCGGCTCGACCCGCTGACACGGCAATTGTTGGCGCTGGAATAGGCGTGGCGCGGTCGGGGTTCCTGCGCGCTATGCGCTCGCGGCGGTCGGAATTTCAATCCCGAAATGGACACGAAAGCCGTCGCGGCCGGCTGCAGTAATCGCGACCGCACGGCTGTCCCGGATCCGCGCGATCCAGCCCAATGCAAAGCAGTGCTGGGCCAACGCCGCCCCAACCGCACCTCCCAAATGTGGTCGCCTTTCGCTCCAATCGACGCATGGCCGGCAGAAGCGGCGACGCCTGCCTTGGGCGTCGGCGAGATCGAGCCCAAGCTCGTCGAGGAAGTGTGCCCCCTCGCCGGTGACTGCACCCCCGTCTTCATCGAGCAGGACATGCCGCCGCGCCGTCAGACTTTCAGCCAAGGCGACGCCGAGCCGTCCGGCAAGATGGTCGTAGCAGGTCCGCGCCGAGCGCAGCGCTTCGTCGCGCATCCATGCCGGCCGATAGCGCGGGGTCCGTTTGACCGCGACCGTCATGATTTCCTCGAGCATGCGCGCAACCTCCGGCGAGGCCAGCCTGAAATAGCGGTGCCGTCCGCGCCTTTGACACAACAGCAACAGCGCGTCGACAAGCTTGGCGAGGTGCGCGCTTGCGGTCTGCGGGGTGACATGGGCGGCAAAGGCCAGATCGCCGGCGCTGACCGATCCGCCGTGCATCAGCGCCGACAATATGTTCGCGCGGGCCGGATCGCCGATCAGCGCGGCAATCTCGGCGATATAGGGACCGTTATTCATGATGCGAAGATAACACCGTTGTCGGCCGCAACCGCCGGCGATCGCTTCGACCGCGGCCGAAGTTTATGATACGACCGCGCGCCGGTTCAGCGGCGAGACAGACAGCGAGAAAGGCGGCATGGAAGAAATCTATACCTTTGCGGGCAACCCGCTCGACCGCGTCAGCCAACGCCGCGAGGATGCCGCTTGGATCACCGGGTTGCTGCGTGACCCCGAAACCCGGGTTCTGCCGTTTCGCGACTTGAAGCCGGTTGTCCGCCATCAATCGTCGACGGCACTCGACTGGCAGCCCGCCGCGCGCTGGCGCCAGGCAATCGACGGCGGCGCCACCCTGATCTTGCTCGGGATCGGAGAGGATCGTGCCCATTTCGCGCTCGATGCCGGCAACGGGGCGACCGCGGATGGCGCCGAAGGTGAGACGGCAGATGCCCGCAGCCTTGCGGCAACGATTCCGGGCCCGCAAGCGGCGATCCTCGCCGAGGCGCGCTCTTTGCTCGATTGGCACGCTCGGCACGGCTTTTGCGCACAATGCGGGAGCCCGAGCACGATTTCTTCCGGCGGTTGGGGGCGGCGGTGCTCCAATTGTCGCGCGCATCATTACCCGCGCGTCGATCCGGTCGTGATCATGCTCGCGGTCATGGGCGAGCGCTGTCTTTTGGGTCGCGGCCGCCGCCGGGTCGGCACCCGGTATTCCTGCCTTGCCGGTTATATGGAGCCGGGGGAGAGCATCGAGGAGGCGGTGCGCCGTGAAGTCCTCGAAGAATCCGGGGTTCGCGTCGGCCGCGTGCGTTACCTCGCATCGCAGCCTTGGCCGTTTCCATCGACCCTGATGATCGGCCTGTTGGCCGAGGCGATCAGCGAGGAGATCCGCATCGATCCGGAAGAACTGGCCGAGGCGCGGTGGTTCGAGCGCAACGAGGTTCGGGCGATGGTCGAGCGCTCGCGGAGCGACGACCCGATCCCGGGAGTGGCCACCTTGCCGCCGCCACTGGCGATCGGTCATCAGCTGGCGCGGCGCTGGGCCCTTGGCGTCGACAGCATCTAGCCCGGATCTTGATCGGATGGCATCCTGCCAGCAACCCCCTCACCCTCCCCTCTCCCCTGTGGGGGAGAAGGTTGAGAAGGGTTGGCGAGGCGAAGCCGCGCCCTACCCGGAGCTGGGTGAGGGGGTGCCACAAGCTCCGCAATTGGGCTAGGTAAGCTCAGCAACCCGTCGCGCGGTGGAGGAGACGGGGCCGATGGCAGCAGGCGATACCTCGCACCGCGTTGCGGTCGTGACCGGCGCCAGTTCGGGGATCGGGCTCTATACCGCGCTGGGCCTCGCCCGCAGCGGAATGCGCGTGGTCATGGCCGGCCGCAACCGTGAGCGGACCGAAGCGGCGCGCGATTTTGTCACCACGCGGGTCGGCGAGGCACAAGTTGAAACGGCACTTGCCGATTTCGCGTCGCTCGCTGCGGTTCGCCGGCTCGCTGACGAAATTTTGGCGCGCTGCCCCCAGCTCGATGTGCTGGTCAACAATGCCGGGCTGTTATCGCCGCGTTACCGGCTGTCCGAGGACGGCTACGAGCTGACCTTTGCGGTCAATCATCTGGCGCCGTTTTTGTTGACCAATCTGCTGCTCGACCGGCTCAAGGCATCGGCACCGGCGCGGATCATCACTGTCGCGTCTCGGGCGCATCGCGGCAATCGCATCGATCTGACGACGATTACCGGTTCGCGGGGGTGGTCGATGGGGAAGGCCTATGGCCGCTCAAAGCTGTGCAACATCCTGTTTACGCGCGAATTGGCGCGGCGGCTCGAAGGCAGCGGAGCTATCGCGACGTGTCTGCATCCGGGCGTCGTCGCGACCGGATTCGGGGACCGCGGCGGCTTGGTCGAGTTCGGCTGGCGGCTCTTAAAACCCTTTATGATCAGTGCTGAAAAGGGCGCCGAGACGACATTGTTCTTGGCGACAGTGGCCGATCCGGCGCCGTTCAACGGCGGCTATGTTGTCGGCAAGGTTCTGGAGCGCCCGGACCCGGCGGCACTCGATAATGGGATGGCGCAGCGCCTTTGGGACGAGAGCGCGCGGCTCGTCGGTCTCTAAGTCAGGGTGGCCCTCGGCGCGACCGGAGAACCCGGATCCGCCCGCCGCCCAAGGGGCGCGATGATCAGCCGGCGGCGGGCGCGCGGCGGATATTGGCGCTGCGCTCGGGGATGCCGGTTTGTTCCCAGCACACACGCGCCAGGGTCGCGATCCCCTCGCGGATCGTCTCCTTGGACGGCAAAGCAAAGCACAGCCGCATATGCGACTTGGTCTCGGCCGGGTTGCACGACCATTCGGGTCCGGGGTTGAAGACCAGCCCCTCATTGGCGGCCGGGGCCACCAGCTTGGTGACATCGATCCGGTCGGGAAGTTTGATCCACAAAAAAATGCCGCCCTTGGGCCGCCACATCTTCTCGACCGCGGTGCCGAATTCGCGCTCGAGCGCGTCCACCATCGTGTCGAGCTTTTCTTTTAAGACGCCGGTCAACTCGCCGACATGTTCCTCAAAGCTGCGCGAAAAGTATTCGGCAACGACCATCTGTTCGAGGGCACCGGTACCGCTGTCGAGCTCACGCTTTAGCCCGACCAGGCGGCTCATGACCGTCCAATCGGCAACGACGTAGCCGAGCCGCAGGGCCGGGGACAGCGTTTTCGAAAACGATCCGATATGGATCACCTGGCTCGAATCGATCGAATAGATCGCCGCCGGCGCCGCCGGGTTCCAGGTCAAATCGGCGTAGCATTCGTCCTCGAAGATCGGCACCTCATGCTTTTTGGCAAGCGCAAGCAAGGCCTCGCGCCGGTCGACGGGGAGGATCGATCCGGTCGGGTTCTGCACTGTCGGGATCGTGTAGATGAATTTGGGCACGACACTTTTTTGCTGCAGATCGTCGAGGATCCGGCCGAGGGCGTCGATGCGCAGCCCGTCATCGTCGAGCGGCGCGCCGATCACATTGACGCCGAGGCGCTGCAATTTGGTCAGGGCGCCGCCATAGGTGAATTCCTCGAGGATTACGGTGTCGCCGCGATTGAGCAGTATCCGATTGACAAGATCGAGACCCTGTCCGGATCCGGAAGTGATCAGCACGTCGTCGGGCGTACAGGTGATGCCGCGGGTCTTGACCTTGGCGACGACGAACTCGCGGATGCCGCGGAAGCCCTGCGGGCCGTGCGGGTTGTAGAGCGCCAGATCGGCGCCGTCGCGGCGCAGCACGGTTTCGGCCGCCGCCGCCAATTCCGCGGCCGGCACATGCTCCCGATCGTTATGGCCGCCGATAAAATTGTATTTCGGAAAACCGGTCCACCGCGGCGCCGGCGCCGGTAGGCCGTTGGCGAAACGATGGGCATAAGCAAAACCGGAGGCCATCATCTTTTCCCTACTTTTTGGGTCACGTGAGCTGGGTAAAGTAATGCCCCTCACCCGCCCACCGCGCGGGTTCCTCCCTCTCCCCGCATGCGGGGAGAGGGCTGCGGTGAGGGGGCTGCGATCAGGGGCGGCGGCCTCAGCGTGCCGGAGCGTATTTGCCCTCGATCTGCGGCGTGATGTCGGGATAGGCGCCGGGTGTCTTTTGTGCCGCGCGCTCGTGCATCTGCAATCGCGTCACGCGTTCCCACTTCCGCTTGAGCTCGTCCTTGACGGTAAAGGCGAGCTTGCCGACGCCTTCGATGTCGAGTTCGATCTTGTCGCCGTCCATGAACGGATTGAGACCGCGGTGATTGGTGCCGGTCGCGATGATGTCGCCCGGCTCCAGCGTGTGAACCGAGCTCAACCATTCGACGCAGCGCGGGATCTTGTGCGCCATATCGCTGGTGTTGAAATTCTGCATCAAGGTGCCGTTGTTGTAGAGCCGGATCTGCAATTTCTGCGGATCGGGGATTTCATCTTTGGTGACGATGCACGGCCCGATCGGCGCGAAGCTGTCGCGCGATTTCATTGCGAAAAAGCCGGGGGCCGGCAGTCCGCGCGCCGATCCGTCGATAAAGCAGGTATAGCCAAAGATGTAATCCATCGCGTCGGCGGCTTTGACGTGGCTCGCTCTTTTGCCGATGACCAGCGCCAATTCGGCCTCGCCCTCAAAGATCGTCGCCGGCGCATCCGGCAACACCATCGCGTCACCCGGCCCGCAAATGGCGTTTGCCGTCTTTTGGAACGCGTTGATCGGCGCCGGCGCACTGCGGGTGCCGTCTTCCATGTAGTTGACCGCCATGCAGTCGATATTTTCCGGCCTTGGCAATGGCGCGCGCAGCCTGACCGACGACAACGGAACCCCTTGCCCGCTGGCGGCGGCATCTTCGAGCTTTCCCTTGTACTGGTCGAACCGCGCGATCAGCTGATTGACCAGGTAGCCAGGCGTGTTGTGCGGGATGTCGCGTACGACGGACGAGACATCGACCACACGATCGCCTTTGACCACGCCCAGCTTGTAGTCATCGAAATAGACGAGTTTCATTTCCAGTCTCCATTATTCGACGGGAACAAAGATGCAATTACGGATCTTGCCGTCGATCGCCTTTGACAAATGGCCTTTGCCGTGGGTGTCCTCGACAAGGACCACCTCACCGGCGCCGATCTTGCGGGCTTCGCCATCGCTTGCGGTGATTTCGACACCGGCGTCGAGATTGATGATGTACTGCCGGCGGGGCGCTGGATGCCAGTCGAGATCGTAGGTCGGCGGCACTTCGCGAAAGATGATGCCGGTCGCCGCCAGCCGCTTCGACAGTTTGCCGCCGCGGGTCTCCTCGACCCACTCGACCTCGATGTCGCGCCAATGCGACTGGCCGTTGGTGTCGGCGTAGAGATTGTGTATCCGCACGGCGCACCTCCCCTCCTGTTGCCTGGGACCACAATACTAGCGGTGTACCCGACCGCGGCGCCAGTCTCTCGACGTGGGTTCGCTCAGGCTCGGGCGCGCTGTGCCGCCGCTGAGGCGGGCGAAGAAAGCGATGCCCGCGGTCGCCCGCGGGGCTTAAGCTGCAATGCCGGCCGCTCGATCAGATGCCATGACAAAAATGCCAGGCCGGCAGCCAGCGGCAGTGCCAACGCGAATACCTGCCACCAGCAGGCACGCCCGCCGAGCCCCCAGATCACCCCCTCTTCGACCGGCCAGCCATAAATATAGAGACCGTAGGAGAGATCACCGAACCGCGCCGCCGGGATCACCGGCAGATGCGGGGTCAGCGCCAGCCACAGCGCCAGGTAGCAACCAAAGACAGGGAACAGCGGAATGAATTGGCGCAACGGCACGCTGAGCACCAGACCGACGAGCGCCAGGGCCGCCATCCGGCCGTCGAAGATGACGCTTGCGCGCAGTTTGTAGAGAATCATGCCGACCGCGAAAAACGCGAGGAGCCAGCCCCAGCCACCCAGAAAATCGAGCGTGTTCTGGAATTCGAGACAGGCGAGGCCGACCACCAGCAGGCCCACCATGACCCGCAGATCGAGCAGCCGCAGCATGCCGAGGGCCAGGACCATCAGATACATCATGACCTCGAACCGCAAGGTCCACAGTGATCCGTTGATTTCGAGCCCGACCTTGTTGTTGACGAATTTGACTCCCGGCAGTTGGTGCACGCTCTGGTCGAGCAGTGTGTTATCAAGCACGTAATTATAGGGTGCTGACTGGCTGAAATAGGCACCGGGGGCCAGAGTGGTTACAACCGGTGCGAGCACAAAAGCCGACAGCAAGACGGCAACAAACAGACCCGGGAAGATTCTCAGCGCGCGCTTTGCCGCAAAGCGCAGTGGATCGCCGGTCTGTTCATAGCTTTGCGTGACCAGAAAACCGCTAATCGCAAAAAACACAAAGACGCCGCACAGGCCCAAGATTGACTGGTTCCCGGTGAGCCGGATCAACCATTCGTTTGCCTGGGTGCCGTCGGTGATCAGAAAGGCGTGCGAGAACATGACCGACACCGCGGCCACAAGGCGCAACGCATCGAAATTATTTTGTCGCGGCGGCATTGAACGGAGAAACGGATTTCAGCTGGTAGTCATTCCGCGGCGTTGCGCAGCGGCGATCCCCGCCTGCCCTTTCGGGGCCGTCCGGGAACGACGAAGACGTGGCCGCAACCTCGGCCTGTCACGGGCTCATCAGCTGCGCGACGCGCTCGCGGTGCCACGTGGCGTCGCCGAACGCCACCTCGGACGCTTTGGCGCGCTTAAAATAGAGCTGAAGATCGTGCTCCCAGGTCATGCCGATGCCGCCATGCAGCTGGATGCCGGTGCCGGCGACCCGGCGCGCCATGTCGGATGCCGCGGCCTTGGCCATCGCCGCGGCGAGCGGCGCCTCGTCCTCGCCGCGATCGACCGCCCAGGCCGCGTAATAAGTCAGTGACTTCGCGTTTTCGATCGCCACCAGCATATCGGCCGCCTGATGCTTGACGCCCTGATAGCTGCCGATTGGCCGGCCGAAAGCGACGCGCAGTTTGGCGTATTCGACGGTCATGTCGAGCACCTGCTGTGCGGCGCCGCACATCTCGGCGCAGAGGGCGACAGTCGCCCGAGTAACGACCCGCGACAACGGCGTCCAACCCTGGTGCAATTCCCCAAGCAAGGCCGAGGCGGGGAATTCGGCACGGTCGAGCCGCACCTCGCACAATTTGCGAGTCTCGTCGATCGTCGGCAGCACGCTGACGCCGATGCCGGGCGTATCCTTCGGCGCCAGGAACAGGGTGACGCCGTCTTCCATCGTGGTGCCGTCGCGGGTGCGGGCGGCGATAACCATGATATCGGCGAGATGGGCGTCGCCGACGAAGAGCTTGCTGCCGGATAGCGTGAAGCCGCCGGCGGTCTCGCGCGCTGCGAGCGTGATGCCGGCGGCATCCCACCGCAAGGCCGGCTCGGTCCAGGCGAGGGCAGCCTTGGCGGCACCCGCGGCGATCGGCGGCAGCCATTCGCGCCGCTGGGCCGACGAGCCGGCCTCGGCAATCGCGGCACCGCCGAGCAAAACGGTGGAGAAGAACGGACCAGGCATGACCCGCCGCCCCATTTCCTCCATCAGGACGACGAGATCGACCAGCCCAAGCCCGCTGCCGCCATCGGCTTCGGGATAGACGATGCCGAGCCATCCCTGCTCGGCGAGCTGCCGCCAAAAGGTATGCGTGACCGCCTCCGCGGTCGCCATCCGCTCCCGCACAAAGCCGCTCGAGCATTCGGCTTCGAGGAATTTGCGCGCGGTCTCGCGCAGCAATTCCTGCTCCTCGCTAAATCCGATGTCCATTGTTCACCCTGCTCGAAAGTCCATCAATTACATGACGACCCGTCTCGTAGACTTGGCAATTCGTCGATATTGGTTATACGGTATCGCTGCTTGCCGTAGTTATCGATGCGCAAATACTACAAACGTCCTGTAACTACCAGACCCTCTCGTAAATCTAGCTAGGTCGCCGTATCGATCATTCGGCAACTTATCAAAGCCATCGCCCCAGTCGACCTTGCCACGACTGTCAAGTACGAATGGCTCAAAATGCTCATCTCCGCGGTGAACATACTTCATCGGCACCTGCTCCACGAAATGTAGGACGGAATAGCGCAGCGTATTCCGCCGCCGATTTGTCCCCAGATAAACCAACGCATCGCATCGACTTCGCCGTGTCTTTCCGGTCGCCTCTGCATGAAGGTGGGAATTTTTGGCGGAATGCGCTTTCGCTTTCCACCCTACGCGTCATCCGACCCTCACCCTTTCGGCAATCCCAGCACGCGCTCACCGATGATGTTGCGCTGGATCTCGCTGGTGCCGCCGGCGATCGTG
Source organism: Alphaproteobacteria bacterium (assembly GCA_019237175.1). GTDB lineage: Bacteria > Pseudomonadota > Alphaproteobacteria > ATCC43930 > CGMCC-115725 > AP-15. The sequence continues at coordinate 1,626 of JAFAHP010000368.1, read as the reverse complement.
TATTGCCGGGCGCCAAGCACGCGGTGGTGCCAGCGCGCGGCATCAGGGACCGCCTCGGTCGGCGCCTCGACGGTGGCGTAAGGCCCGAGCAGGGTCGACGAGAAGTCGGCGATGCGCAGCGCCAACTCGGAGCCGAAGAGCTTCAGGATCGAGCCTTCGGGACCGGGCGGCTCGCCGCGCAGCCGCCGGGTCAAGCCCCTCAGCCGTGTCACCTGCAACGCCTTGACGTCGATCGCAAGCTGAGCCAGCTGCTGGCGGATGTGGCCGTCGTTCCAGGCCGGCTCCTGCCGGCTCGGGAACTCTTTTGCGAGCTCGGCGAGGCGGGCGAGCTGCGCGGCATGGTCGCGGCCGCCCGCACCGCTGCGCTCGAACATCAAGGTCGTGATCGCGACCTTCCAGCCCTCGTTCAACGGTCCGACCAGGTTTTCCTTCGGCACCACGACGTCTTCAAAAAACACCTCGTTAAAGTGACGATGGCCGTTCAACAGGACCAGCGGGCGCACGGTAATGCCGGGCGTCTTCATGTCGACGAGCAAATAGCTGATGCCATGATGCTTGGGTGCTTCGGGATCGCTACGCACCAGCAAAAAGCACCAATCGGCAAAATGCGCGCCGGAGGTCCAAACTTTCTGGCCGTTGACGAGGAAATGATCGCCGCGATCGACTGCGCGGGTCCGCAGGCTCGCGAGATCGCCGCCGGCGCCGGGTTCCGAAAAGCCCTGGCACCAACGCTCGTCGCCGGCGAGAATCCGCGGCAGATGGCGCTGTTTCTGCGCCTCGGTGCCCCATTGGATCAGCGTCGGGCCGAGCAGGTTGATGGCGCTCGCCCCCGGCAGGACCGGGGCGCGGGCGCGGAAATATTCCTCGTCAAAGATGACCTGCTGCATAAAGCTCGCACCGCGCCCGCCGTATTCCCGAGGCCAGGAAATGCCGACCCACCCCGCGGCGTGCATTTTCTTTTGCCAGGCGATGCGCCTTTCGAGGGTTTCGCGGTCGGGAGCGACGCGCTGATCGGCGGCATCGTCGACCTTGATGTCGCCGGGTAGATTGGCGTCAAGCCAAGCCCTAAATTCGGCGCGAAAGGCGGCATGTTCCGGGCTGTCGGCAAAGTCCATCTCTGGCGTCCTCCCCGCATTGTCGATTTCGTTCGCAAAAGTTTCTACGCCGGATCCGCCAGACAACCAAGCCTATGCAATAGCCAGTGCGACTCTGCCCATGAGCCCTCCGCGGTGGTATAGCCCAGCCACGAAATCAGAAGTGGATCATCCAATAGGACCATCCCGACGAAGGTCGGGATCCATCCTGGCGGCAATCTCGATGTTTTACGTCTATCTGCTTACCAGCAAACCGTACGGAACACTCTACGTGGGCACGACATCCGACCTCGTACGACGCGTTTGGGAGCACAAGAACAAAATCGTTCCCGGCTTCACCAAGCGTTACCGAGTCGATCGCCTTCTTTGGTTTGAGGTTCACGAGTCCGCGGCTGCCGCGCTTCGCCGCGAGAAACAGATCAAGGAATGGAAACGCGACTGGAAAATCAACCTGCTCGAACGGGACAACCGGCACTGGGTAGACCTTTACCCGGGCCTCAGACTTTGAGCGCCCCGGCTGGAGGCGGCTATA
>JAFAHP010000353.1 GCA_019237175.1 Alphaproteobacteria bacterium | reverse complement strand
CCCGCTTCGGCGTGCACGAGGACGCAGCACCCGCAGGCAGGACGGTTCGATGCGCTCGTTATGGAAAGAGATGGCTGCGCGCTGGCTCGGCGGACCGGGCTCCGACGCCGTGACCGGCGATGCGGTCCTGCTCGATGCGCTGCCGGTGCGCGACGGTCGGGCGGACCCGGCTTTTCTCGTGCGCCGCCAGCCCGATACCCCCCACCCGGGGGCAATGCAGCGGATTCGGGACAAAACCGGGCGGGATAGGGCGGCTGCACAATTTGTCGGTGGCGATCACGACGCCTGAAACCACGGCGAATGCCCACGGGCCGCCGCTGTTTGCAATCGCGGATCATCGATGTAGCTTTGCCGGTCCGCAGCCGCCCGTCGCCGCTGCGACCGTGGTGATCGGATCGTACTGCGCGCCGGCTCGATGCCCCGGCCGCGCCAGGCGAGGAGGACAAGAGCGTGAGCAGCCAGCAATCCGACGCTTTCGGCCCGCGCAAGCCGGCGGAGCAGAGCTTTTTCGAACGCCTGAATGCCTATTTCTCGCCGCGCGAGATTGTCGACACCTCGCCCAGGGTGTCGGACGAGGTCAGGTATACGACCTGCTACATGTGTGCTTGCCGTTGCGGGATCAAAGTCCACCTTAAGAACGGGAACATCCGTTACATCGAGGGCAACCGCGATCATCCGGTTAATCGCGGCGTGATCTGCGGCAAGGGCGCCTCCGGGATCATGCAGCAGCATTCCCCGGCGAAGCTGAGCAAACCACTGAGGCGGATCGGCGAGCGCGGGTCGGGCGAGTTCCGCGAAATCGAGTGGGACGAAGCGTTGGCGACCGCCGTCGATTGGCTTTCGGCGATCCGCTCAAGCGATCCGAAAAAGCTCGCTTTTTTCACTGGTCGTGACCAAAGCCAATCGCTGACCGGCTATTGGGCGGCCCAGTTCGGCACCCCGAATTTTGCCGCCCATGGCGGGTTTTGTTCGGTCAACATGGCGGCCGCGGGTATGTACACGCTCGGCGGCAGCTTTTGGGAGTTCGGCGAACCCGACTGGGAACACACCCGGCTCCTGATGATGTTTGGTGTGGCCGAGGATCATGATTCGAACCCAATCAAGATCGGCCTTTCAGAGCTGCGCAAACGCGGCGCCAAATTTGTCTCAGTCAACCCGGTGCGGACCGGTTATTCGGCGATCGCCGATGAGTGGATTGCGATCCGGCCAGGGACCGACGGGCTGTTTGTGCTGGCGCTGATCCATGAATTGCTCGCCGCCGACAGTATCGACCTCGATTATTTGGTGCGCTACACCAATGCCGCCTGGCTCGTCATCCAAGCGCCCGGCGCTTCCGACGATGGATTGTTTGCCCGCAATGAAGCAGGCGAGCCGTTGGTGCTCGAGGCGTCGGGATCGCTCGCCAACGCGGCGTCGACGGATGTCACGGTCCGCATTGTCGGTGATGCGAGATTGCCCGACGGGCGTCGGGCCGTGCCGGTTTTCCAGCTTGTCGCCGAGCGCTATCTCGATCCGAGCTACGCCCCCGAAGCGGTCGCGGAAACCTGCGGCGTCTCCGCCGAGACGATCCGTCGGCTTGCCGCCGAAATGGCCGAGGTTGCCTTTGAAGCGGCAATCGAACTCCCGGTCGCGTGGACTGACTGGGCAGGACGGCGCCACGAAACGATGCGGGGGCGCCCGGTCGCGTTGCACGCGATGCGCGGCATCTCGGCCCATTCAAACGGCTTTCAGACTTGTCGCGCCTTGCATGTGCTGCAAATGCTGCTCGGCACGGTCGATGTGCCGGGCGGCTGGCGATACAAGTCCCCGCATCCAAAACCGGCCCCTCCTGGCCCAAAGCCCGCAGGTAAACCCGAGCAAGTGGCTGCCGGAAAGCCGTTGCCGGGCATTCCGCTCGGTTACCCGATGTCGCCCGAAGACCTGATCATCGATGGCGATGGCCGGCCGGCGCGCATCGACAAGGCGTTTTCGTGGGAAGCGCCGCTCGCCGCGCACGGCATGATGCAAATGGTCATTGCCAATGCGGCAAAAGGCGATCCGTACCCGATCGATACCCTGTTCATGTACATGACGAATATGGCGTGGAACTCGGCGATGAACACCGCCGAGACCATCCGCATGCTGACCGCCAAGGATCCGGCGACCGGCGAATATCGCATCCCCAAGATCATCTATGCCGACGCTTATTACTCCGAGACCGTCGCCTACGCCGATTTGATCCTGCCGGACACGACCTACCTCGAGCGCTGGGATTGCATTTCATTGCTCGACCGGCCGATCGGCGGAGCCGACGGGCCGGCCGATTCGATTCGCCAGCCAATAATCGTGCCTGACCGCGATGTACGGCCGTTTCAGGACGTCCTGATCGAGATTGGGGCGCGCCTTGGGCTGCCCGGCTTTTCGACCCCGGAGGGAGAACCGCGTTACCCCGGCGGTTATCCCGATTACATCGTCAATCACGAGCGTCGACCAGGGGTCGGACCATTGGCCGGCTGGCGTGGGCTGCGTGGCGACCAGCCAGGCCGGGGAGCTCCCAACCCGGATCAGCTGCAGCGCTACGTCGCCAATGGCTGCTTCTGGAAATACGCGCTGCCGGCAGATCAGCTTTATTTCAAGCATGCGAACAAAGCCTATCTCGAAACCGCCGTGACGATGGGCCTGATCGACTCTCCGCAGCCGATCGTGATGCAGCTCTATGTCGAGCCGCTGCAAAGCTTTCGCCTGGCGGCTCAGGGACACGGCTCGATCGTACCGCCGGCCGAACACCGCGAACGCATCGAGACATATTTCGATCCGCTACCGTTTTGGTACATGCCGTTTGAAGAGGCGCGGATCGACCGCGATGCGTTTCCGCTGCATGCGGTGACCCAGCGGCCGATGCAAATGTACCATTCCTGGCACTCCCAAAACGCATGGTTGCGCCAGATCATTGGTTATAATCACCTCGTTGTGAACCGTATCACCGGGCACGCGCTCGGCCTTAAAGACGACGATTGGGCATGGGTCACCAGTCATCACGGACGCGTCCGCGTCCCGATCCGGCTGATGGACGGGGTCAACCGCGACACCGTGTGGACCTGGAACGCAATCGGCAAGCGCGCCGGTGCATGGGACTTGGCCCCGAATGCACCGGAGTCCCGTAAGGGTTTTTTGCTCAACCATTTGATTTCGGAATTGCTGCCGGCTGATGGCGGCTACTCCTATGCGAATGCCGATCCGATCACGGGGCAAGCCGCATGGTACGATTTGCGCGTACGCATTGAGCGCGTGGCCCCGGTCGAAGCCGGCACCACAGCGCCATCCTTTGCGCCGCTCCGATCGCTGCCCTCGTTTCGCCCTCCGCCCGCGATCTTGCGCTACGGTGCTGACCAGCGCCGCGGAGGCGCGTCGTGACCTCTGTGCCGGCGCAGCTACCAGCCCAAACGAAACTCGGCCTCGTCATCGATCTCGACATTTGCGTCGGTTGTCATGCTTGCGCCACGGCATGCAAGGAGTGGAACACCGGCGGCCATTCGGCCCCGCTGCCTGATTTTGATCCCTATGGCGAGAGCGCCTGGGGCGTTTGGTTCAACCGGATCCACTCGTTTGAGGAAGGCGAGGGCGAGGGCGCGCGCACGGTCCATTTCCCAAAATCGTGCCTGCACTGCGAAGAACCGGCGTGCGTCACCGTCTGCCCGACCGGCGCGTCGTACAAGCGCGCCGAGGACGGCATCGTGCTGGTCAACGCCGATATTTGCATCGGTTGCAAGCTGTGTTCTTGGGCTTGCCCGTATGGGGCGCGCGAATTTGACGAAGATGCCGGCGTGATGAAGAAATGCACGCTGTGCATCGACCGTATCTACAACGATCATCTGCCGGAGCAGGATCGTCAGCCGGCCTGCGTCATGGTGTGCCCGGTGAATGCCCGCCATTTTGGCGATCTCGGTGATCCAGATTCGGACGTCTCGCGGCTGGTTGCGGAACGGCGTGGCCGCGACCTGATGCCTGAGCTCGGCTACAAGCCGGTCAACAAATACCTACCGCCCAGACCAGGACGGATGGCTCCGGCCGTGCCGCTAGCGGCCAACATCCCCCGCGCGGAGACCTCCTCTGGTGATAAGCTGCTGCGCTGGATCGACCGCATGCTGTCGCGCTGACCGCCGACGCTGATCAAATGCTGACCGCCGACGCTGATTAAATAATGTATCCGGCCCTTTCGATTGTCTTCTTCACGACCGCATCAGGCGCCGGTTTTAGCCTGTTGCTGTTAGTCGGGATCGGCGCCCCGCTCGGGCTTTTGCCGCAGAGTGGCTGGTTCGGCTTTGTGGCACTCGTCGTCGCGATAGCGCTCGCCGGCGCGGGGCTCGGCTCCTCGGTATTCCATCTCGGCCGTCCCGAGCGGGCATGGCGCGCCTTTTCGCAGTGGCGCTCGTCGTGGCTGTCGCGAGAGGGCGTTCTAGCACTGCTGACCTTTCTGCCGACCTCGATCTTTGGGGTTGGCTGGGTGTTTTTCGGCGCGATCCGGGGATTCATCGGTTTGTGCGGGGTTATCGCCGCGGTGCTCGCTGCCGGAACAATCTACTGCACCGGAATGATCTACGCGTCGCTGAAGCCGGTCCATCAATGGCACAACGGGTGGGTCGTGCCGGGTTATTTTGCGCTCGGTCTGATGAGCGGACTTTTGACGTTGGGTTTCATCATCCGGTTCTGGGTCTTGCGGGCAACCGGTCTAGCGCTCTTTACCGTGGCGATGGTTATGATCGCCTGGTGGATCAAGGAACGATATTGGTTGTTTGTCGATACTACTTCGGCGCGCAGCACGGTCGCCAGCGCGACGGCGCTTGGCAGTCGCGGCCGAGTGCGAACGCTTGAGACGCCTCATACCCAGGAGAATTACCTGCTCAAAGAAATGGGTTTTAAGATCGCGCGCAAACATGCCCGCCGCCTGCGCCAGATTGCGCGGCTCGCCGGATTTGTCGTGCCCGCGCTCGGCAGCTTGGCCGCCGCAATTGCCGCCGGCGCGCCGGGGATCGTCCTAGCCGGGATCGCACTGGCGAGCGCGGCACTCGGCCTCATAATCGAGCGTTGGTTGTTCTTTGCCGAGGCAAAACACACCGTTAGCCTCTATTACGGCGCCGATGCGGTTTGAGGTGTGGGGGGTCAGTGTGAAAGAAATGTTA
>JAFAHP010000677.1 GCA_019237175.1 Alphaproteobacteria bacterium | reverse complement strand
TGGCCGGCAGCCTCTAAGCTCGGAACCGGGCATTTCGTCGATCGGCGCCTTTGTTTTGCCAAAGGCGCCGGCGACGTTTTTGCGCGCACCCAATGGGACTGTGCCGTATCTTATTTACAGACGCACAGTCATTTCATACGGATAAATTGCCGATCGGGGCTACGGCCCTCGCAATAGTCCAGGTTTCGCTCTCACTCGCCGGTCTAGTCATCGCACCGAATAGAACTGTCGCCGGCGAGCGATTGCTTATGGATAACGCGATGAAGGGACTGTCGCCCGGAAGCGAGCCCAAGGCATATTTGCCTTCGCACAATATCTTTTCCGCTTGGCGGCTGCAGGCGTACGGCCTCGCCATAGCCGGCATCTATGCGGCGTTCTTCATCTCGATTTATAGGGCTGGAGTCTGGATCGTCAACGGCAACGGGTTGCCGATCTATACGGACTTTGCCTGCGCTTGGTCCGCTACCATGCAGGCTCTGCACGGCGATGCGTCCCTATTGTATGATCCGGCCGAGTTCGTCAAGCTCCAGGCGGCGCTCGTAGCGCCTGCGGATTACTATTATCCAAACTGGCCTTATCCGCCGACGTTGTTTCTCTTCCTCGCGCCCTTTACGATTATAGGTTACTTCTTCGGTTTCCTAGCTTGGGACCTAACGACACTGCTCGGCTTAATTGTAGTTATTTATCTTATCATCCGCCGGCTCCCGGCGATTGCCGTGGCGATCGCATCGCCGTTCACGGCATGGAATTTTCTCGCTGCCCATAACGGCTTTTTGACCGGGTCGCTGCTCGGCGCGTCGCTGCTATCCCTCGAGCGCAGGCCGATCTTGGCGGGTGTATTTATCGGATGTCTTACCTACAAGCCACAGTTCGGGGTATTGTTTCCGGTAGCTCTCGTCGCCGCAAATCAGTGGCGCGCCTTCGCCAGCGCTGTGGTAACAGTGGCCGCCTTGACAGGCATATCGATAGCCGCCTTCGGTACCGGTGGCTGGCGCGCGCTTCCGCTCCAGTTTGCGGCACAAACGACCGAGGTTTTTCTCGCCGGCGGCAATGTCAGCACCTCCGCTCATTGGGGTTATATCCAAACGATTTACGGGCTGGTCCGTCTTCTGGGTGGTGGCGGAGCAGTGGCTTGGCTGGCCCAAGGGCTAACGAGTGTCGGTGGTGCGGTGATCGTTTGGGTCGTGTGGCGATCCACGGCCCGTTATTCCTTGAAGGCGGCGGTATTGTCCGCGGCCTCTCTCCTCGCCACACCTTATGCCTTTGCCTACGACATCGCGGCGATCGCGGTCCCGGTGGCGTTTCTCGCACGGGACCAGATACGCCATGGCTTTCTGCGGGCTGAGCAAAGCATCGCGATCGTGCTCTTCACTTTGACTTTTGCCGTGCTACTGGCTTTTGGCGACAGGCAGGGTGGGGTTACGTTCGGGAATGTGCCGCTGGGGCCCTTTGTGTTAATTGCGCTGTTGGCCTTGGTACTGCGCCGCGTCGCTGACGAGGACATGCGTCCCGATTACGAGCCGAACTTTAAGGGGTTTGAAACCCCGGCTAGTTAACACCTGTGGAGACCGTCTTGGAATAAGGTTTCGGTAGTCCTCCATCTCTTCGATGACGATCGAGACGCGCGTTGGAGCCGGGGATGTCTCCGGGATTTCGGACCGAGACTGGCTCGCCCAAGCCGGCCTCGCCGTCCTCGTGTTGGCGGCGATCGCGCTGCGGCTGATACCAATCGTGTTCGTGCCCAGCATGGTGTGGGGCGACGAAATCTTTCAGGGCTCCGAGCAGGCGCATCGCCTGGTTTTCGGGAGCGGTCTGGTGCCGTGGGAATTTCAGCTCGGCATGCGGTCGTGGCTATTGCCCGGGACCATCGCCGGGTTGATGGAACTCTCGCGACTGGCCGGCGATGGGCCGGATTATTACCTCCCGATGATTGCGATTGCGTTTGCGGCGCTGGCGGCAATCCCCGTGGTTTGCTGCTTTTTGTGGGGTCGCCGACTATTCGGGGAACCAGGGGGTTGGATTGCCGCCACCGTCGTCGTGGTGGCGCCCGAGCTGGTGTATTTCGGCGCTCGCACCCTTGGTGAGGTCGTTGCCGGTCATCTGCTCGTCGCCGCAATTTACATGTTCGAGCCGGGCCATAGGGTGACCTCACGGCGGCGTCTATTTGCCGGCGGAGCCTTGCTCGGCCTGATTTTCCAGTTGCGGATCCAGCTGGCGCCGGCGCTTGTAGTCGTGGTGCTGTGGAACAATTGGCGAGAAATTCGTCAACGCGTCCCACCAATGCTCGCAGGAAGCGCTGTCGTTTTGCTAGCCGCCGCTGTTTTCGACACTTTGACCATCGGTGCGCCTCTGGCCTCGGTTTGGCGGTATTTCGTCTGCAATGTGTATTACGGGGCGAGTTCGACGTTTGGCGTCGAAGCGTGGAATTTTTACCTGCTGGGCGAGCTAGGGGTCTGGGGCGGCGCCGCCGCCACCCTGCTGCCGCTGGTCGTGGTAGGGGCACGGCGGATGCCTTTGCCGCTCGCGGCCGCCGTCATGATTATCGCCGTCCATTCCGGCGTCGCTCACAAGGAATACCGCTTCATTTACCCCGCCGTCCTGCTTTTGATGGTTTCAGCCGGGCTCGGGCTCGCACAGATTGCGAGCTGGGCGCGGGATTGGCTACGGGACCGCGGTATCGGGATAAGCATCGCCACGCTTGCGGCTATGGCGGTGTCCCTGGGGTGGTGGTGCTTCGTCTCGTTTGATGTGTGGACGGGCCCAGCGCTGGCGGCGCATCGCGACCGAGCGCACGATAATTTAACGGCGATGACTGTTGTTGCCCATCTTCCTGCCCTGTGCGGGGTCGGTCTTTACGGGCTCGACGGGAAAGACTGGGTCGACTACGGCGGATACACCTACCTCCATCGTCCCGTACCGATGTACTGGCCGACCGACGAAGCCGAACTCGAAACCTTTGCCACCGCGTTCGACACCCTCTTGTACACCAAGCCGCCGCA
>JAFAHP010000211.1 GCA_019237175.1 Alphaproteobacteria bacterium | reverse complement strand
GACGGACGATCCGGCATTTTCGCCCGGGGTCGGAGGGGCGATGGATTTGGCGGTCGGCGCCAAGGAAATCCGCGTCCTTGTCGAACACACGACCAAATCGGGGGCACCCCGGATCCGCAGGCGCTGCGAATACCCGCTGACCGCGGCCCGCGCGGTGCGCCGGATCTACACCGACCTCGCTGTCATCGATGTGACGACGGACGGGCTCGCCGTGCGCGAGATCGCTGAAGACATCGATTTCACTCGCCTACAGGCGAAAACCGAAGCCGCACTTCGCGCTGCCCCCGACCTCAAGCCGCTGCGCGCCCCGCCGGTTTGATGACGATCCGGATGCGGTGAGCCGCAGGACCGTTCCGGAGCCACCCTCGCTGACGAATGGGCTGGTGATCCGGGTCGCGGTGGTTTCTGATCGGGACCAACTTCGCGCCGCCGTGATTGAGCTTCAGGAATGTGAAAGGCATTTGCACCCGACACGCCTACTCGGCGCGCAGATCGCAGATGCCTATCTCGATTGGCTCTCGTCGCAGGTCTGCGATGGCGGGGCGATATTGGTGGCCGAAATCGAGGGCGCTTTTGTCGGTTTTGTCGCCGGCTGGATCGAGCAGGCGGCCCACAGCACCGAAACGCCGAACGCACGCAGTTCGTGCCGTACGAGGTCATCGACGAGAAGATCGTTCCGGCTGACGGACGCTGATACTCCTGATGTGAGCGAAGCATCGGAGGCGAATGGAGCAGAGCCGCGTACTACCCCCTCTCCCCGCTCGCGGGGAGAGGGTTGGGTGAGGGGCGCTTTTGCGATCGTTTCGCTTCGCGGGTCGGTGCCCCTCACCCGGAGCCGCTACGCGTCTCCGACCTCTCCCCGCCAGCGGGGAGAGGTACTTGGCTGCGGTCCGCCCGCTCTCTTTGCCGATTTAATCCAGCGCCCTCAGCATGGTCTCGGCGCTCGAGGCTTCGACTTGGCCTGGTTGCTGTTCGACATTCAGCGATTTGACGACGCCATTGTCGACGAGCATCGAATAGCGTTTGGAGCGGATGCCGAGCCCTCCCTTTGTCAGATCGAGCTCGAGCCCGAGCGCCCTGGCGAAATCGCCGCTGCCGTCGGCCAGCATCGTCACCTTGCCTTCGGTCTTTTGATCCTTGCCCCACGCCCCCATCACCGCGGGGTCGTTGACCGCCACACAGGCAACCTCGTCGATCCCTTTTGCCTTGATATCGGCCGCCTTCTCGACATAGCCCGGCAGATGCCGTTGTGAACAGGCCGGCGTGAATGCCCCCGGCACCGCAAACAGCACCACTTTCTTGCCGCGAAAGAAATCGTCGCTCCTGAGCTCTTTTGGGCCCTCGGGTGTCACCTGCCGCAAGGTCACCGATGGCAGCCTGTCGCCGACATTGATCGTCATGTGGGTCCCTCCGTGTTATCCATCGCCTGCGGACCCGCCTGCGGCCTCGGGCAGGGGGTCGCGGTGGCGGAGCGATAGCACACCCCATCTCGTCGGGCAAACCGCAGCCGAGACCGGCAAGGGCGGCGGTTTTTTGTGCGCTCGCGGCAACGAAAACCTTATGATCGACATGATAGGTTACGGATCGAACGAGGAGTGGGCAAATGACCGACATGACGCATTGGAGGCGGTCGTGACGTCGCTCGCTGGCCAACTGCTGGTGGCGATGCCGCAAATGGGCGATCCGCGCTTTGCCAGGTCGGTCATCTATTTATGCACGCACAGCGGCGACGCCGGGGCGATGGGCCTCGTGATCAACAAGGTTTTGGGGGCGCTGACCTTGGCTGATCTGTTCTCGCAACTGGAGATTGAGTCCCGCGCTTCTGCCAAAAAGCGTCCGGTGCATTTCGGCGGTCCGGTCGAACCGGGGCGCGGCTTTGTTTTGCACACTGCCGATTATCGCGAAGAGGCGACATTACCGGTCACCGGCAACATCGCGATCACGGCCACGCTCGATATCATGCGGGCGATCGGCAAAGGGGAGGGACCGCGCCATAGCCTGTTTGCGCTCGGTTACGCGGGCTGGGCACCCGGCCAGCTCGACGCCGAAATCCAGGCTAATGGCTGGCTGTCGGTCGCCGCGGACGAGACCATTGTCTTCGATGCCGACCACGACGGCAAATGGCAGCGGGCACTCGGCAAACTCGGTATCGACCTGTCGTTGTTGTCGAGCGATGCCGGCCACGCCTAGCACACGCATCCTATGGGTGAGGTTGAGCGCCGAGAGGCTGGGCAAGAAATTGCGTTGCATCGGCACTGTGGTTTGATATTTGACGATATTGGAAGGCGCGCCGCACGCGCGCAGGTGATTGCCCCACTCGCCGCACCCTATCTCGGCGGCCTTCCCGCCTGCGCCGTGGTCCCTGGGCAATGCCCGAGACGCGGCCCCTGCCCGGCCGTGCGATCAAAGATGGCAGCGGATGAGACCAAGTTCCGGGTTCGCGCCGCCTATCAAAATTATGACTGCGTCTGCCCCGACGGCGCGGGAGGCGGAGCCGCCGTCGGTTGCGGCGGCGGGAGCCGCTGGGCGGCCAACCGTGCCTGCTCGGCAACGGCTTGCGCCTGCTGAGCAGCCGCTTCGGCTTGCCGGGTCGTGTGATCTTGAGCCTTCTGTGCGGTGTCGGCGCTCATTTGGATTCCTTTGCCCAGCACGTAACTGCCGCCGCTGATCCCCAGCAGAGCCCAGGCATTTGCGACATCCGGCAATGTTTCTTTGTCGACTGCAACATACAGATAGCTGAGCCCGATGATAAACGTGAATATCAAGAATTGAAAACGCGACAGGCTGGCGGCGTCATCCCCGCTAAGTAATTTGGTAAGATCTATCTTTCCATTCCAAAGATCGCGCACCACCGCCGCCGCGATCGCGCCAACGATAATAATGCCGACAATGCCGATGGCGAGTGCAAGATTGTGCATTACGTTTCCCTCATGGACTTTTCCAAGAGCCGATAGTTGCCGGCCAGCGCTGTGCGAGTGTACTGGCAAGATGGATCACGTTGCTGCTGCCGAGTGCGGCGATGACCGCGCCGGGCACCGACGGCAGCTCTCGACGGCTAATAACCATCGCCAGGTAATAAGCGGCCACGGCGATTACCGAGAGTAGCAGTTGTGCGCGGTTCAACTGCGCCTGGCCGATATTGATGCCGCCGGACACCAGGCGGTGCAGGACAATTAGGCTGACTGCTCCAAGGAACAGCCAAACCTCAACTTGTATTAGCGCCCGCAATACCGACATGCCGCTCCCTATCGCTTTTACGCGGCGGCTACGCCGCTCCGCGGCCCCAAATTGCATTAACTATAAATGACAAGGGATGAAGCTAACAAGTTGAAGTTTTGGTTATTATGTGAAGGCAGATGCAGACGTTTCGGGCGACTGAGCGATGGCGGCGCGGCAGTGGCAGTTTGTTAAAATATGGCCAGAAAAGGATCGTTGCTTTGCGTCGCTTCGCCGATCTCGGACCGGTTTTGTTGGTATTTGGTTTACCATTTCTCGGGTAGCATCGGCGAATTGGCGTCCGAAGGCCCGCATTTATCGTCGAGGTATCCGGTGAAACATCTTAGCATGCTGATCAGCCCGGACGGGCGATGGATGGTCGACGACAGTGCCGAATTTTTCGAGGCCCTGGGCGACGCGCATCCTGATTACGATGCCTCGCAATTTGCCGTCAAAAATCTCGGATTTATTAAATTTCAGATCCACGAGCAGTCTCTGATCGAGATCGAACTGCATCCTTACACAGTGGAACTCCCGGCGCTGCTGGCGGCGCAGCAGCAGCTGTTGCTGTCGAAAGTCGGGCTGTTTCGCGTCAAGTACTTCGACACCGCCTGGCAATCGGAGATTCTGTCCTCGGCCGATCTCGCAGTGACGCGATTGTCGCAATTGTGCGCGCCGAAATTTGCCTCCCCCGCCAAGGAGCGGTTTTTTGTCGAACCGCAAGATTTTTCCAAATTATATGATACCGGCGACGGTCCATTGCATTTATTGGCCCACAAATGGAGGATGTCGTTTGGCCACTTCGATCCGAGCCTTATCTCCTTTGCGATAAAGCACGAACTACTGTCGCGACTGATCATTGCCGGAGTTACGCTTCCTGACGGTGATCCGATATTCCGGTTTATCGGCGACGGTCACGCCAATTGGCTCGATCCCGAGTATCACATGCATGCTATTGGGCAGAAAATGGAAAATCAGCCCGATAAAGAATACGGTGGCTGGGTTTCCCAGTTTTACCGGGACGTCGCCCGATCCGGCCAGCCGCGCTACGATTTCGTAACTGCAAAAATTCAACGGCCACCAAGCACCTATACGACACGCTACGAAAGACTGCTGCTGCCGTGGAAAACGCCCTCGGACGAAATATTAGTAACTTTGTCGTCGCGCGGGCTGACTGATACGGGAACCGGCGACGCCTCGGCGGCCGATTTGGACAGCGCGCCTCTCAAATATTCCGCCAAGTCCGCATAAGCCTCAAATGCGGAGATGTATGCCAGCACGTTCTCGACTGCTCCCGATGGCGCGCCGGGGAACACGATGCTGCGGCTCGCATGCCTGTATCCGTAGCCTGTGGCGACACCTTTCTCGACCAGCACCGGGGCGACGATAGCAATGCACCAATCGATCGGCCAACGCGAGAGAGCATAACAGCGGCCGAGCCGCGCCAGCAGGTGCGACAACTGCATTCCTCGCAGCTCGGGGCGGATCCAGTGCGCTCCGGCGCACAGCACGACCCCCGAAATAAACCGAGCCGCAGGGGTGGTAACCACGCATTCTTGACCTTCATCACGCCCGCCGTATAACATCAGCCGCGCTTCTTGCTCCAGTGTGGTATCTGGCCAGTAATGGACGCGGCCAGCCTGCGTCAATACGATTTCACCGTGCTTGTCTTCTCCGGAAATCCAGTAAGAATTTTCGGGGGTAAGCTCAGTATATTCCGGGTTATACATTTTAACCAACGGGAACCAGGTGCTTTTAGCCACCTGTTGTTTATTGATATATTGCAGTTCAGCAAAATCATGGCGCAAGCGCAGGAAGATGCCCTGTTCTCGTGCCGCTTTATCACCCTCCAGGACAAAGCGCGACAGCAATACGGCCGGGCCGTACTTGATTGTCAGGGCATCGGGGAGGCGAAGATTATTCTGCGGGACGATATTCGGATAAATCGGCGGCATCGGATACTCCCTCGATCAAGTCTCCGTGTTTGCCAGACTATTGCTATGGTGGCGGTTCGGCTCCGCTGCGGGCAGGCAGCTTGGTCCGATATCCATTTCCACTATTCCGCGAATTTCTGGATCATCGCGGCCTCGTTCACGTTCCGGAGAGAACTGGTCAACACGGCACAACGAAAGATAGAAGCAACGTTAACAGCAATATCTCAGATGTCAAACAAAATTCATCCATTTACCATCTTTATCGTTAAGAACTTCTACGAATAATTGTGGAGAATGGCGACACTCTATTCTAGTTCTGGACGACCATATGACGGGTAATTGACTATTGTGCAGCCAATTCTAGGAATCAGGACGATATCGACGCTTGGGAACGGCGATAAAATGGACGACAATGGTTCAAGCTCATTAAATATTGCCGATTGGCTGACGTGATATGGACGAGCGATAATCTTCTACTAAGGATTGAAAATACACCAAGCTGGCGGCGCGCTCGCTTTTCCGGGAATGCGCCACTTTGCGTCGCGGCTGCTGTGCCTGGCTGCGTCTGGCTGCATTGCCGCTACTGGACCGACGGAATAACCGTATCGCAGTGCTCGGGCCCCGCTCGATCGCATTTCGGTCATGTCTTGGCGCGGTGCCATAAAGCCTTATCGCGCGGCACCCGAGGCCGACTGGCCGCTTGTGTCCGCCGAAGAGGCGATGCATTGATGCAGGAGCGCTGAACGAGAGGTCGTCGATGCAAAGCCAATGGTCCGCTGCTGAGGCAGAGCGGTTGGTCGGTCATTATGCCGCCCGGAGAGTTGACCGGGATGTTGCGCTTCGCGTCTATACCTCGCGCCTGTTGGGGGGCGACCCCAAGCTGGTTCTGCACGGCGGCGGCAACACCTCCGTCAAGACCGTGGTCAAGGATCTCCTCGACGAGGATGCCGAGGTTCTCTGCGTCAAGGGTAGCGGCTGGGACATGGCGGCGATCGAACCCGCCGGGCTCCCCGCCGTGCGCTTGCGGCCGCTGCGCAAATTACGCGCCAAGGAGACGTTGTCGGACGAGGAAATGGTGCGGGTACAGCGCGCCAATCTGATCGATCCCTCGGCACCCAACCCGTCGGTCGAGACCCTGCTGCACGCCTTCCTGCCGCATAAATTCGTCGACCATACCCATTCGACGGCGGTCTTGAGCATCGCCGATCAGCCTGACGCAAGAGAACGCTGCGCCGATCTTTACGAAGGCCGGCTCGGCCTCGTGCCTTACATAATGCCCGGTTTTCAGCTTGCCAAAAAAGCCGTCGAAGTGTTCGAGGCCGATCCCAGTGTGGTGGGACTGGTGCTCTTAAAACACGGCATCTTCACTTTTGGCGATACCGCGCGCGAGGCCTATGAACGCATGATCGAGGCGGTCACATTGGCCGAGGAACGGTTGGAACGCCGTCGCAACACGATTGTCTTTCCTGCGGCCAGCCTGCCGCGGGCGGTCGCCTCTGTTGCCGAGATAGCGCCGATCCTGCGCGGCGCCTGCGCCATCCCCTCGCCAGTCGAAAAGGGCGCCTACAAACGCTTCATTCTCGAATTCCGCACGAGCCCCTTGGTCCTCGATTACATCGGCGGCGCCGAACTTACGCGCTACAGCCAGGCGGGTGTCGCCACCCCCGACCACACCTTGCGCACCAAGAATTACCCGCTCATTGTGCCGCCGCCGCAAGCCGGACGCCTCAATGATTTCAAGACCGCCGTGAACGCCGCGGTCGAACAATTTGTCGCCGACTACCACGCCTATTTCGCGCGCCACAATGCGCGTCAGGCGGTGCCTAAGCGCGAGCTCGACCCGATGCCGCGCGTGATCCTGGTACCGGGGCTGGGACTGTTCGGGCTTGGGCCCAATGCCCGTGACGCGCGCATCGCCGCCGATATTGCCGAATCGACGGTGGAGACGGTGACCGACGCCGAAGCCGTCGGTCGTTTTGCGCCGGTCGGCGAGGCCGACATGTTCGATATCGAATACTGGTCGCTCGAGCAGGCAAAGCTCGGCCAGGAGGCCCAAAAGCCGCTTGGCGGCCAGGTCGCCGTCGTGACCGGAGGCGCCGGCACGATCGGCTGCGCAACCGCCGCGGCTATGGCCCGGGCCGGCGCCGAACTGGCGGTGCTCGACATCGACGGTGATGCCGCCGCGGCGGCGGCGAAAAAGCTCGCGCCGACCGCTCTCGGTCTTGCCTGCGATGTGACCGACCCCGCCTCGGTGCGCGCCTCTTTTGACGGGGTCGCCGCACACTTCGGCGGTGTGGATATCGTTGTCTCGAATGCCGGGGCGGCATGGCAGGGTCGGATCGGCGAGGTCGAAGACGCCGTGCTGCGCAAAAGTTTCGAGCTCAATTTCTTCGCGCATCAGACCGTCGCGCAAAACGCGGTCAGGATCATGCTGGCGCAGGGGACCGGCGGCTGCCTGTTGTTCAACGTGTCGCGACAAGCGATTAGCCAGGGCCCCAATGCTGGGCCCTATGGGCTCCCCAAGGCGGCCACCTTATTTTTGATGAAGCAATATGCGCTCGAATACGGCGCCGACGGTATTCGCTCCAACGCCGTAAACGCCGACGGCATCCGCAGCGGGATCATGACGTCGGAGTACATTAAGAGCCGAGCCGCCGCCTACAGCATGAGCGAGGCAGCCTACATGTCGCGCAACCTGCTCGGCCGTGAGGTCACCGCCGACGATGTGGCGCAGGCTTTCCTGCATCTGGCGCTGGCCCGCAACACCAGCAGCTCGTTTCTAACGGTCGACGGCGGCAATCTCGCCGCGGCGCCGCGCTGAGCTTGGCGTCAGGCATTGGCCGTGGGGCCCCGGCGGCCGGGGCGGCGCGCTGAGCAGCGGGTCTGCGCGCGTAGGTGGGCATTTGGCCCTGCTCTGTGGGTCTGCCGATCGTGAGGTTCCGCCGATAAACGGTGGTACCGACCGTTGACCATCCCGCCGCCACGCCGGATACACGTCAGCCACGCGCACCGGCCAGAGTTTCTCCCGCGAGCCGGCTCCGTGGCCGGTGGGCCGATATCCTCGATGGAATAGCGCGCGAGCTGCCCGATCGGACATTTTTAGTTGATGTGCAGAAGGGCTCTTCCAGCAAGGCTGCGATCAATCAATTTTGCGCGCTGCGGTGGTGATTTCGCCGATGGGATCGCCTATCGTTGCGAGGGCCCAGACGGCTCCGGTGACCCTGCCACAACGGCCTGGGGTTGCCTTGACAAATCGGCGAAGCGCTCGTCATGCTTGCGCAATCAGGGTGCTTTAT
>JAFAHP010000543.1 GCA_019237175.1 Alphaproteobacteria bacterium | reverse complement strand
GCGGCCGCGTCGATATTGCGCGACAAATCGAATTGCAGCGTAATCGACAAGGATCCGGTACCGCTCGTCGAGGTCATCTGGTCGAGCGCCGGGATCGTGGCGAATTGTTGTTCGAGCGGGGTGGCAACCGCCGAGGCCATCGTGTCGGGGCTGGCTCCGGGATAATTCACGGCAACGGTAATCGTCGGAAAATCCACGTTCGGCAGCGCCGCTACCGGCAGCAACCCATAAGCGGCGATACCGAAAACAAGCACACCGAGCATCAACAGCGAGGTTGCGATCGGCCGGCGGATAAAGGGTTCCGAAATGTTCATCGACGGCTACCTCGGCATTTTGGTCGAATGTCGTTCTGACGCGTTCGAGCCCGGGTAGGGTTCAACTGGCGGAATTCGCGCCACTTGTCGGCCGCGCCGGCAGGATTTTCACTCTTGCCCCCTCGGTCAGCCGATATTGGCCGTCGACAACAACCCGCTCGCCCGGCGAGAGCCCCTTGGTGACGACCGCGATGCCGTCCTGGACCGAGGCGATGGTCACAGTGCGGCGTTCGACGGTGTTATCCGGCTTGATAATGTACGCATAATTCCCGTCCGGCCCTTCCTGGACGGTCTGCGCCGGCACGGTGGCGACGTTGGGTCGGGTTTTCAAAATCACCCGCAAGCTGACGAATTCGCCCGGCCAGAGTCGTTCGTCCTGATTGTCGAACCGTGCCTTTAGATGAATTGTCCCCGTCGCTTGGTCGATCGAATTGTCGATCAGGGTGAGATTGCCAACGGAAAGCAATTTGCTACCGTCGCCGCTGTAGGCTTGCACGGCGAGCGGCTCTTTTTGTTGCTGCTCGCGGAGTTCGTCGAGCGTATCTTGCGGTAGCGTAAAACTGACGAAAATCGGCTTCAGCTCGGTGATCGTGACCAGCGCGGTATTGTCGTTCGCATGGACCAAATTGCCCTTGTCGACGAGCCGCGCGCCAAGTCGCCCATCGATCGGTGAGCGGATCTCGGCATAGCCGAGATTGAGCGTGGCATTATCGATCTGCGCCTGATCGCCCTTTAGTGCCGCCTGGAGCTGGGCGACGAGTGCGGTTTGGTTGTCGTAGCTTTGGCGGGTCTGATACCCCGTTCCGAGCAATTTCGAATAGCGCTCGAGATCGAGCTTGGCGCCGGCGAGCTGTGCCTCGTCCTTTTGCTTCGCGGCTTGCGCCTGTTCGAGGGCCGCCTGATAGGGCCGCGGATCGATTTCGAACAGCGGATCACCCTCTTTAACTTCCTGGCCTTCCTTGAAATAGACCTTGACGATTTGACCGTCGACGCGGGTTTTGACGGTCACCATGTTATAGGCCTGCACGGTGCCGATCCCTTGCAGGTAGACCGGCACATTCTGGGCAACGACCGTAGCGGCGGTTACCGGAACCAATGGCGCAGCGGTCTGTGCCGTCGCACGCGGGCCGTTGCCGCCAAAACTGTGCCACCAAACCACGAGCCCGGCCGCCATGACGAGCATCGCAACCACACCGATCGCACGTCTGAGCATGACGAGCGAGCTCCTCGATTAGTTAAGTTAATTGATATCTATCATATATAATCACTATAGCTCGCCAGGGCCGCTGTCCATCCCGACTGTCGCCGGGCTGGTGTGCAAAAAGCCGCACTCACCGACCCACTCAGCGGGTCAGCGGCACCTCGATCGGTGCACAATTGGTGCGCCCTTGCATCAAACAATCTTCGAGCTTCGCTTCGTTGCCGAGATCGCGCACGAGCACGACCCCCGCGATTGCTAGCGACAGCACGATGGCCAAGCCAATCAATGCCGCGGTTCGCCGGTCGTCGGTTTCGCGGTCGTCATCGCATTCTTTGCGCATCGGCCACCACCGCGATCCGCCATTTGAAGCGGCGCCTACGTCCAGCGCTCCCGCTCCCGAAAATTCCGGCGCTCGCGCGCCGTGCCGATTTGTCCGATCGACCGGTGCTTAATCGCAAATCCGATATACCAAAACGCGAAGGCCGGCAATGGTGCTCGCAACACCCTGAGCGCTTCGGCAATCGTCCGCCGACCTCGACCTATCGTTACTAGCCGGGCTGCCCGGCGTCATTTAGCGCGTGCTCTGCGGTAGCCGTGGACGGCGTGGCGAGGCGGCGCGCGCCGCAAACCGACCGCTTCGCCACGGGCCGGCGCTTTATGTCGCGAACCGTCGACGGCTTGACCTGGTGCGAGGTTGGGCGCCAGAATTCCCGGCCATTATCGGGGCGGAGGGCGCTGTGGCCGAAATACGCATCCTAGCGAGCGGGTTGCGATTTCCCGAGGGGCCGGTGGCGATGGCTGACGGCGCGGTCATCCTCGGCGAGATCGCGGGCGCCACGGTAACCCGTGTGACGCCCGACGGCGCGAAAACGTCAATCGGTAGCGCCGGCGGAGGTCCGAACGGAGTTGCCACCGGGCCGGATGGTGCCCTCTACGTCTGCAACAACGGCGGCAACGAATACGCCCAAGGCGGTTTTCTGTCGACCGGCCCGTCGAAAGATTATCGCGGCGGCTACATCCAGCGCATCGACCCACGCACCGGCGAGAGTCGGGTACTGTACAGCGAGTGTAACGGACACAAATTATCTGCACCGAACGACATTGTGTTCGACCGCCATGGCGGCTTTTACTTTACCGACCTTGGCAAGCGGTATGCGCATCGACGCGACCATGGCGGCATCTATTACGCGGCACCCGACGGCTCGAAGATTACCGAATTGGTGTATCCGATGCTGACTCCAAATGGTGTCGGCCTCTCACCCGACGAGAGGACGCTTTATGTCGCCGACACCGAGTCGTCGCGGCTTTTCGCCTATGCGATTGCGTCGCCCGGCGCGCTGAAGACCGAGCCCTTCCCTGCTCCTTACGGCGGCCGGCTGGTGTGCGGGCTGCCCGGCTTTCAGCGTTTTGACAGTCTCGCGGTCGAAGCTTCCGGCAATATCTGTGTGGCGACGCTGATCACCGGCCACATCACGGTAATCGCGCCGGACGGCCGGGTGGTGCGGCAGGTCAAGGTGCCGGATGTCTATCCGACCAACATCTGCTTTGGCGGGAATGACATGAAAACCGCCTATGTCACGCTCTCGGGCAACGGCCAGCTCGCGGCGATGGCGTGGCCCGAGCCCGGGCTCCGTCTCAATTTCACCGCGTGAATCGGATTTACCGCAGAGGACGCAAAGGGCGCGCGGAGGCTATCATTGCCGCAATTTGAGATCTTTGCGTCCTCCGCGAATCCCCGGCGTACTTTGCGGTAAGTGCTTTTTCTCCACGAGGAGTCTTACCGATGCAAGCAGCTGTCTTCCATGCGCCGAACCAGCCAATGACGATCGAGGAGGTCGAGGTCAACAAACCCGGCCCGCGCGAGGTGTTGTTGCGCACGGCTTTTGCCGGGTTGTGCCATAGCGACCTGCATTTCATCGAGGGGCTGTACCCGATCCCCGTGCCGGTCGTGCTCGGCCACGAATCGTCGGCGATCGTCGAGGCAATCGGCGACGGGGTCACCTACGTCAAACCCGGCGACCACGTCATCACTTGCCTCAGCGTCTTCTGCGGGACTTGCGCGCAATGCCTGACCGGACACCCGAATTTGTGCGAAAACACCGAGGTCAAGATGCTGCCCGGGGTCGCGCGGCGCATGACCTGGAAGGGGCAGCAGCTGAATCAAGCCTTCAACCTGTCCTCGTTTGGCGAGCAGATGCTGGTCCATGAGAACTCGATGGTGAAGATCGACGATGATATCCCGCTCGACCGCGCGGCACTCGTCGGCTGCGGGGTCATGACCGGGGTTGGCGCCGTTTTTAACGCCGCCAAGGTCGAGCCAGGTTCGACAGTTGCGGTGATCGGCTGCGGCGGTGTCGGGCTGTCGGCGGTCAACGGCGCGGCCCTCGCCGGCGCCGAGCGCATCATCGCCATCGACACTGTCGCCTCGAAATTGGAGCTGGCACGCGAACTCGGCGCCACCGACACGCTGAACGTCAGCAATGCCGATCCGGTCAAAGCTGTTCGCGACATGACCGGTGGCGGGGTCAATTACTCGTTCGAGGCACTCGGCACCAAGGCTACGGCCGAGCAGGCGTTTCAGATGCTGCGCGGAGGCGGCACGGCGACGATCATCGGCATGGTCCCCTATGGTGTGAAGATCGAATTGCACGGCTTCGATTTTCTGCGCGACCGCAAGATCCAGGGCACGTCGATGGGCGGCAATCGTTTTCGCGTTGATATGCCGCGCCTGTTGTCGTTATGGCGCCAGGGACGCTTGAAGCTCGACCATTTGATCTCCGGCAAGCTTAAGCTCGCCGAGATCAATGACGGTTTTGCGAAGCTCAAATCGGGGGCGCCGGTCCGTCAGCTGATCGATTTCGCCGCTATCTGATCGGGCGCTCCTGCACCGACCGACGATGGCGCATCTCAAACTGGCAAAAGCCTGCGTCACGTCGAGGAAGAGGGGGTGGGCGCAGACCCGCTCTCAGGGTTCAGCAGCCGCGCGGCGCGATTGAGCCGCCAGCGCGAACCTGGCTTGAGGATGTCGAAGGACAGGTTCGCCTCACCATATCCTGAAGGATCAATCTCTCCCCCAGATGCTGGCGCGGGTTCGGTCTCAATCACTGACTCCGCGGGATCGTCGCAGCCGAGGGCGCTCCCGGCCGCTTCGCCCGGACCCGTAGGCTCGTCCGACGCCGTGGGTCCTCCGGCTACGACCGGATCGGCGCTTTTGTGCCGTTGTGCGAATTCCGTGGCGGCCCGCTCCAGCGCTTCGATCGTCGCACTCTCGGTGTCGAGCGCTTCTTTTTCGTTGGCGTATCGCGCCTCAAGCTCGGCACGGCGGCGATCGATCCGCTCTCTGGCCTGCTGAACATCGGTCGAGCTTATCGTCCACATCGTCTGACCACGGTCTGCGGAATGCGATCCGTCAGTTTCACCATGACGAAATTGACGGAGCGTTAAGGTGGTGTCGGTTTTTGCCATCGCGGGCGAGCGCCGCAGCGACCGTTAGTGAGGCGCGCGGAAAACACGTTCGGCTTCGCCGTCAAGCTTTCGTCAATAAAAAAGACGGAGAGTGCTGCGGGGGTGTGATCATCCGCGGCGCAACGGGCTATGCGCTCGGGAAGGAATCAGCGGTGAGCGAGGTTCGGGCAGACTCTTCGCCAAATATGACCGAGATCGAAGTCCTCGACGCCAAAGAGAGATGGAGCGAGTATCGGCTCGCTGATGGTACGACGATGCGCGTTAAATCGGTGGTAATCGCCATATTTCGTGAAGAGGACCAAAAATCGGCCGATGGCGAACCTGTCTACAGTATGAAGTCGACGATGATCACCGATGTTAGGACGCCGACTTTTTCGCCAAAATCGACGAATTGACGATGAACCTGCTGAATGTATTCCGGGCGACCACCGCGACCCCGGGGATTTGGGTCTCGTCGGCGACTCATCCGAGCACGGTTATAGCGGATCTACGGGCCGAGACTACGGAGGTCCTCACAACTACGCTGGTCGGGTCGGCGGGAATGCCGGGCTTGCATCGAGTGTCTCGTGCGCGGTTCCAACAGATCGGCACCCGGCGGATGTTGTGGTTCAGGGTTCAGCCTGCGCTGTCGGTGGGCGGGCTCACCGCAACGCACCTACCCCTGTTGCAGTCTATCGCCGGCAGCAACAGCGATCGGGCCACCCATGCGCCGCCAGCTCCGCGATTGTCGGCTGCAGCGGCAGCGCAATCTCCACCTTCGGCCGCGCATGCCTCAGCGGCGCCAGCGCATTCTCCGTCAGACCTGGTGCG
>JAFAHP010000509.1 GCA_019237175.1 Alphaproteobacteria bacterium | reverse complement strand
TGAACCGGGCCGGGACCCACCCCTACGGCGCCTCAAAAGCTGCCCTCGAAATGGCGACCGAGGTGTGGGCGAAAGAGACTGAAGGGACCGGGCTGACGATCAACATCGTCAATCCCGGCGCTGGCGCCAATACGCCGGGAATGGCCGAAGAGATGCGCGAAATGAGCCGCACTGGCTGTGTGACGCGCCTCGTCGAGCCCGAGGAGATGGTGCCGCCCTTGCTCTATGTCGTCTCGCGCGCGGCCGACCGGGTCAACGGCTGGCGTTTTGACGCCAATTTGTGGGATGCCTCACTGCCACCCGCCTAGGCGGCGCATCGCGCCGGCCGCCCCGCCGGCTTTGAAATGCACCCGGTCGAATAGGTTGGGTTGCGGCAATCAGATGACTTGAAGCTCGAGGAACCGAACCATCGGTTCAAAGTCGCGGTCGTCGTGCAGCAGCACGTGTCCGCACTCGATACAGAACGTGCCGATGATCGAATCCACAGGTTTGCCGATTGTTACCCCCTCTGGCGCGCAACGCGCGATAATGGGCGGCCGCCTTGACTGCCAGATCCGGATTGAGCAACGAGGCCGTTTCGAAACGTCGCATCGCCCGCTCGACCAGCCGCGCTTCGCGTTCCGGACGCAATCCCTGCAACACCTCGCACAGTATCAGATCGCTGACCAAGAGCGGCTGCCGCGGTATCATTTCGCGAAGTCGGTGCACCGCGCCCGTTGCGGTGTTGTTCAGGTGATCGATCCATACCGAACTATCGACCAAAATCACGGCGCTCCTGGCGGCTTGATCGAGATCTCCCTCCCAATGAACTTTGCCGGCGAGACCCAGGATCTCTTCCTGTTCCTTGAGGCGAATGAGTATTTGCAGGCCGGCTTCGACGACCGCCCGCTTTGTTTTGAGCCCGGAAAGGCGCGGCGCCTTTTCCATCAACCTGTCGTCGATCTCGATGTTGGTGCGCATATCGATGGCGCTGCTGAATGTGTCTATTAGGTTAGTGCCCGTCCATAAACTTACGCGTCTCGCCCGGACCTGGGCCGGGCATCCACGAGCGAGCGGCAAGCGCTATACAGTTTCTCGTCGATGACCGGTTGAACCCGGCCAAAACGGCGGGGTTATGGACGCGCAGTAGTTACACATCAACGCCGTTCGCGGCAATTGCATCGCAAGCAAACCGCGGCACTCGATGGGAGGCTTAGAAGCGGCGACGATCGGCAACGGGCGGTGTTAAGCATAGGCATGTCCGAACGCGTCGCGATCATCGAGACCGACATCCCGGCCCGGCTCGACCGGCTGCGGTGGACGCGCTTTCATACGCTTGTTGTTGCCGCCCTCGGCATCACCTGGATCCTCGACGGGCTCGAAGTGACCCTGGCCGGTTCGATCGCCGGCGCCTTGCAGGAAAGCCCGGTGCTGCGTTTCTCGCCGGCCGAAATCGGTGGGATCGGTAGCGCCTATCTTGTCGGCGCGGTCATCGGAGCTGTCTTGTTCGGCTATCTGACTGATCGGTTTGGGCGCCGTAGGTTATTCTTTGTTACTTTGGGTCTATATTTAACGGCGACTGCAGCGACTGCGTTCTCTTGGGATTTTGCGAGTTTCGCACTTTTTCGTCTGCTGACCGGCGCCGGCATCGGCGGCGAATATGCAGCAATCAATTCGGCGATCCAGGAACTGGTGCCGGCACGGTTTCGCGGGCGCACCGACCTGGCGATCAACGGCAGCTTCTGGATCGGGGCGGCCCTTGGTGCGTTCGGCGCGGTGACGTTTCTACGACCGGGTTGGCTTCCGGCGGATCTTGGATGGCGGATCGCGTTTGGCATCGGCGCGGCGCTTGGGCTCGGGGTCTTGCTGTTGCGCCGCCATATTCCGGAAAGCCCGCGCTGGCTGATTTTGCACGACCGGCTTCCCGAGGCCGAAAGAGTGATCGACGGTATCGAGCGCCGGGCGGGCTCAGGCGCGCCGGCAGCGCACCCGGAGAACGAGCGCAACATTCGGCTCATCGTCTCGGCGCACACGCCGGTCGCGCGCATGGTCGCAGCTATCTTGCGCGACTATCCGCAGCGGGTCGCGCTTGGTCTAACCCTGATGTCGGCGCAGGCGTTTTTCTACAACGCCATCTTTTTTTCCTACGCGCTGGTGCTGACCCGTTTCTACGCGATCCCGGCAGCCGATGTCGGCTGGTACATCCTCCCGTTTGCGCTCGGCAATTTTTTGGGACCGTTGACGCTCGGACCGCTCTTCGACCTTATCGGCCGTAAGGCGATGATCGGCACGACCTATGCGCTTTCCGGTGTATTGCTGGCGGTTGTGGGTTGGCTCTTCCGTCACGGCCAGGTCGACGCCGCGCAATTGACCCTGTGCTGGACCGGCATTTTCTTTTTTGCCTCGGCGGCGGCGAGTTCCGCCTATCTGACGGTTAGCGAGAGCTTTCCACTGGAAGCGAGGGCGCTCGCGATCGCCGTCTTCTACGCATTGGGAACCGCACTTGGGGGTGCGGTTTCGCCGTGGCTGTTCGGCATTCTGGTGGGCACTGGCGAGCGCAGCGCGGTGTTCGCCGGTTACCTCTTCGGCGCCGCGCTGATGATCGCAGCGGCGCTCGTCGAATTCGCGATCGGTATCAGAGCCGAACGCCAGCCGCTCGAAAGCGTCGCCCGCCCGCTGTCGGCGGCGGATTAGCTCTGGTCAGGCGAAGGCCGGCGCCACCTCGGCCATGAACCGCGCCATCTCGTTTCTTACCTGGGAATGCGGCTTCAGCCCGACATTGAAATAGAGGATGACCTCACTGAACCCGGCCGCCTCGACTTTTTTGAGGGCTTCAATGATCTGGAGTGGCCTGCCGAGCAACACCGAATTGTCCGTAAGGTCTTGCGGCCGCACCTGGCGCAGTCGTTCGACCATGCCGACAAAATAGCGATAGGACGGCGGGGCGCTGCGCGGGTCGCCAGGAAAGGCGGCGACCGCGCACTCCCGGTAATACCGGATCTGGCGCGCCCGGGCCGCCTCCTCCTCGACGTTGTTGTCGGCGAAATGGATAAAATAGCTGCACATCAGCCGCCCCGGTTGCCGTCCGTGGCGCAGACAAGTCTCGCCGTAGAGGTCGTTGACTTGGCGCAGCCCGCCATAGGTCATCGCCGCGGCGAACGGGGCGACGATCAGATTGCAGCCAAGCCGTGCCGCCAGCTCGATCGAGGGCTGTGAGAACGAGGCGACAAAGCTCGGGATCGGGCGCTGCACCGGCCGCGGCGTGATCGCGACCTCGTCGAAACCGTAGTGCCGCCCGTGATGCGAGATCGGCCCATCGGCCGACCACAGCCGGCGCACGACCTCCATCCCTTCTTCGAATATGGCCTGATTGTCCTCGAAGGACACCCCAAATGGCCGGTATTCGCGCCGGTCGTAACCGCGGCCGGCAGCAAAATCGACCCGCCCACCGCTCAACAGATCGAGGCTGGCCCATTGCTCGGCAACACGGATCGGGTGATGCAGCGGCAAAACCGTCACCGCCGGGGCAAGCCGGATGCGCCCGGTGCGCGCAGCAACGACGGCAAGGGCGAGATCGGGGCAGGAGAGCACGCCCAAGGTGCTGAAATGATGCTCGCCGATCCACGCCGAGTTGAGCCCAACCTGTTCGGCGTAAACCGCCTCGTTGATGATGTCGGCGATAAACTGGTTCGCGGTGCGTTGGTTGTCCTGATAATGGTTGTCGCTGAGCGTGAAATAACCGAACTGCATCTACCGCCCTCCCTCTCCTCACCCCGCGCGCCGGCGTTGTCGGTATTGCGCCAGGAAAACAAATACTGGTTTCAACCTCGACGAGCTAGTGTGTATTTGTTGTGAAGCTCGTTGCGTAATTCTGATACTGTCATTGCCAGCGAAGCGAAGCAATCACCAGCTGGATGTATTCATAGTCAGTGAGATTGCTTCGTCGCCTTGTGGGTGCCTCGCAATGACAGCTTTTTTTATACAATGAATTTTAGCTCACAACACTAGCCGAGCGGCGCGACATTGCGATAGGCTATGATCGGGACGCAGGCAAGTAAGCGGTGCTGCACGCCGGCCGCTGGCGCCGAATGGTGAACCGATGTTTCGAACAGTGAGCACCGCCACGCTGGAAATCGGCTACGAGGTGAACGGGCCCGATGACGGGCCGCCGGTTGTGCTGCTCCACGGCTGGCCGTCGGATCCGCACGATTGGGATGGCGTCGTCCCGGAATTGGTCGCTGAAGGCTGCCGGGTGCTGGCGCCGTGGCTGCGCGGCTATGGTCCGACGCGGTTTCTGCAGCGTGGCACGCCGCGCTCGGGCCAGCAGGCCGCACTCGGCGCCGATCTCAGGGACTTCCTCGACGCGCTGGCGATCGAGGATGCGTTTCTCGCCGGCTATGACTGGGGCGGGCGCGCCGCCTGCGTCGCCGCCGCGATGTGGCCCGAGCGGGTGCGCGGGCTCGTCTCGATCGGCGGCTACAACATCCAAAACATTTCCGCTTCGGGGTATTCGGCCGCCGCCGCGCAGGAACATCGTCTCTGGTACGTATGGTATTTCCAGACCGAGCGCGGCCGCGCCGGGCTCGAAGCCAACCGCCGCGACATCGCCCGCCTGTTGTGGCGGCTGTGGTCGCCAAACTGGCAATTCGACGATGCGACCTTTGAAGTTACGGCTGCGAGTTTCGACAATCCGGATTTTGTCGCGGTGACGATCCATTCCTATCGTCACCGTCATAGAAATGCGCCCGGCGATCCGGTGCTGGAGCCGATCGAACAGCGCCTCGCCGCGCAGCCGGCGATCAGCGTGCCGACGATCGTCTTGCACGGCGCCGCCGACGGTGTCTCGCCGGTCGAGCAATCTGCCGGCCACGCCGCCCATTTTACTGGCCGTTACGATCGCCGGGTGGTACCGGTCGCCGGCCATTTCCTATCACGCGAAACTCCCGATGCCGTTGTGCAGGCCCTGCGCGACCTGATCGAAGGCCCGCGATAATCTTCGTCGGGGACCGGGTCTTCCGACCGCTAGAGCAACAAACCATCCACGTTGACGCTGGTTATTCCGCCCGGATGCGGGCGGGAAGGCCCAGAACAAACAAGCGGGCCCGCGAGCTTGGTTAAGCCCAACCGGTTGCGTCTACCGCTTGACGCGGGCCCGATCAGTCGGCAGTTTCGCCGGCAATATACAATTTCGGATAGGAGGCAGGTGAGCGTGTCGAGCGTGAGCTGCATATTGGGTGCGCCTGCCCGTTTTGCTGACTTCCGGCGATGAACGGGGCGCCAGGCGTCAAGCTGCTTGAAGTCGATAACGTCGCTGTAAGGTTCGGCGGGATTGTTGCCCTCGACGGCGTGTCGTTCGACCTCGAAGAAGGCCAA
Source organism: Alphaproteobacteria bacterium (assembly GCA_019237175.1). GTDB lineage: Bacteria > Pseudomonadota > Alphaproteobacteria > ATCC43930 > CGMCC-115725 > AP-15. Next base: position 353 of record JAFAHP010000509.1, on the reverse strand, counting down.
ATCCTCGGCCTGATCGGGCCCAACGGCGCCGGCAAGACAACGCTCTTCAATTGCCTCAGCCGCCTCTACACGCCGGCGAGCGGCGACATCCGGTTCGAGGGCCGTTCATTGCTCGGTCGGTCGCCGCATCGCATCGCCGAACTCGGCATCGGGCGGACCTTTCAAAACTTGGCACTGTTCGGCGCGCAATCGGTCCTCGACAATGTGCGTCTCGGCGCGCATGCCCATAGCCGCAGCGACTTTGTCAGCGACACGTTGCGTCTGCCCTGGGTGCGCCGGCAGGAAGCGACGCTGAGCGAGACCGCCTGGTCATTGCTACATATGCTCGAACTCGAAGATGTGGCGCTGCGGCC
>JAFAHP010000316.1 GCA_019237175.1 Alphaproteobacteria bacterium | reverse complement strand
GCACGCCCGAAGGCAGTCGGCGAAGCACCGGCGCGTTGCGGATCGCGGCCGCACAGGTCGAGCGGCTCGAGCAAGAGATCGATGCGATGAACGCGAGCTTGAGACCGCTCGACTCGTTCATTCTGCCGGGCGGCGGTACGGCCGCCGCCCATCTCCATCTCGCGCGCACGATCACCCGGCGCGCCGAACGCCTGGTCAGCGAACTGGCACAGAACGAGCCGGTCAACGCGCAAGCGCTCAAATACCTCAATCGCCTCTCCGACCATCTCTTTGTCCTCGGCCGCCGGCTCAACGACAACGGTGCCGCTGACGTGCTGTGGGTCCCTGGCGCCAACCGCTGATCTCCGATCTCCTCATAGAAGATCTGCGTCCTGTCGTTGGTCGTGATTTCAGTTCATTCAGCGTCTGGCTCTTGGTCCGCCCGTCCTGCGTCGAAGGCGTGCGGCCTCAGGTGAGGCTTTTTGCGGCCATTTCGTAGGTGTTCCTGCTGAGGTTGGGGGTGGCGAGCACGCGTTCGAGTTCGCGCTGCATCAGCGCCTGCCGCGCCGGATCCTGTCGCCGCCAGGCGCAGAGCGGCTGCACCAGCCGCGCCGCCGTCGTCGGATTGCCCGGATCGATGGCGATGACCTCGTTGGCGAGAAAGGCATAGCCCGCGCCGCTCGCATCATGAAAGCGCACCGGGTTCCCTTGCGCGAAGGCACCGACCAGGGAGCGCACCCGGTTCGGGTTTTTGCGCTCATAGGCGGGGTGCGCCGCGAGTGCGCGGACCCGCGCCGGAGTGTCGGGCAGTGACGAGCGCGCCTGCAGGCTGAACCATTTGTCGATGACCAGCGGGTCCTGCGACCAGACCGCAAAGAAACGGGCCAAGGCGGCCGGCCGCTCCGGCCGGTCGAGATCGGCCAATACCGCCAACGCCGCTAACGCGTCGGTCATGTTGGCGGCCGCGTCAAACTGCGCCTTGGCAAGTGCTGCCCCTTTGTCGGGATCAGCGGCGGCGATATAGGCAAGGCTCGTATTGCGCAGTGCCCGGCGCCCGATCGACGGGCCGTCGATGCGATAGGGGCCCATCGGCGTCTCATACGTTGCGGCGAATTCCGCCGCCAACGCCCGGCCGATTTCAGCACGGGCGGTTTCCCGCGCGGTATGGACGGCGTCGACATCGACAACCGCCATCTGATCGGCAAGGAACGACTCGCTCGGCAAAATCAGCGCCTCGGCGGCAAAGGCCGGGTCACGCGCGGCGTCGACGAGGGTCTGCCGCATCGCCGCGACGAGATCGGGATCAAGCGGCGTCGACGGCAGGCCATTGCGCAACGCCTCGATGCGCTCGAGCAGGGTGCGGGTTGCAACCTCCTGCCCCGCCTCCCAGCGCGAAAACGGTTCAGGGTCGTGCACCGCCAGAAATTTGAGCCGCTCGAGCGCCACACCCTTCAATTTGACCGGTGCCGAAAAACCGCGCAGCAGCGACGCCACCGGTTTTGATGGCAAATCGACAAAACAAAAACGTTCCCGTTCGGCCGAGAGGGACAGCACCCGCGTTCCGGGGCGGTTTTCCGCGTCGCCGTCAAGCCGGGTCGGCAACTCGCCGCCGTCTTCGTCGAGGAGGCCGACTGCCAGCGGGATCAGCATCGGGGCTTTTTCCGGCTGCCCCGGCGTCGGCGGCACTTTTTGTGCGACATTCAGCTCGTAGACACGGCTCGCCTCGTCCCAATGGTCCTCGATGGTGATCTCGGGCGTTCCCGCTTGCGCGTACCACAATTTGAACTGGCTGAGATCGACACTGCTTGCGTCCTGCATGGCCGCGACAAAATCCTCGATCGTCACGGCGTGGTTGTCGTGCCGCTGGATGTAAAGATCCATGCCGCGGCGAAACCCATCTTTGCCGATCAGCGTTTGGATCATCCGCACCAGCTCGGCACCTTTGTTGTAAACGGTCGGCGTGTAGAAATTGTCGATCCGCAGATAACTGTCGGGCCGCACCGGATGGGCGAGCGGACCGTCATCCTCGGGGAACTGGATCGCGCGCAACGTGCGGACTTCGCCGATGCGGCGCACCGCCGCGCTGCCTTGATCGGCTGAAAATTCCTGATCGCGAAAGACGGTCAGACCCTCTTTCAGCGACAGCTGGAACCAGTCGCGGCAGGTAACCCGATCGCCCGTCCAATTGTGAAAGTATTCATGCGCAATGACCGACTCGATGTTCTGGTAATCGGTGTCGGTCGCGGTCTCCGGCTTTGCCAGGACGTAGCGCGTATTGAAAATATTGAGACCTTTGTTCTCCATTGCCCCCATGTTGAAGTCGCTGACGGCGACGATGTTGAACACGTCGAGGTCGTATTCGAGGCCAAAGACCTCCTCGTCCCAGCGCATCGCTTTTTTGAGCGACGTCATTGCATGAGCGCATTTGTCTTCGTCGCCGCGGCGCACCCAGATCGCCAGCGCCACCTCGCTGCCCGATTTGGTCGTGAAACGGTCGCGCACCGCGACAAGGTCGCCGGCGACCAGCGCGAACAGATACGAGGGCTTGGGGTGCGGATCGACCCATTTCGCCCAGTGCCGGCCCTTGCCGACGTCGCCGGTCCCCGAAGGATTGCCGTTCGACAGCAATACCGGGTAACGCATCTTGTCGGCGATGATCGTCGTCGTATAACGCGCCATTACATCCGGGCGGTCGATAAAATAGGTGATGCGGCGAAACCCTTCGGGCTCGCATTGGGTACAGAAATTACCGCCCGATGTGTAAAGTCCGGAAAGTGCCATGTTGTTCTGCGGGTTGATGCGGGTTTCGACATCGAGCGAAAAAGCGTCCGGCACTCCCTCGATGACGAGCCCGCCCTCTTGTGTCAGCCGGTAACGGTTTGCGCCAAGCGGCTCGTCGTCGAGAGCCAGTGAGATCAGCTCGAGTGCGTCGCCGTCGAGCGCCAAGGGTGCTGCGAGATCGGACATATCCGGGTTGCGGCGGATTGCAAGGCGCGACTTGACCCGGGTTTCGGCATCGCCGAGTTCGAACGTCAGATCGACCGCGTCGATGACAAAAGCGGGCGGCCGGTAATCGGCAAGCCGGGTGGGCTGCGGCGGTGCGATATCGGAAGAAATATCAAGCATGGCAGGCTGCGGCATTCAGGTTAAGGAGCCCCCAGCCTAACCCGATGAGCGCTGTCTGGAAATGGCTGTGGGGCCAGACGAGAGATCCTTGATCGGCTGGATCTGCGCCCCGCGTCCTTCGAACCCTCGCCCTGGCCCC
>JAFAHP010000261.1 GCA_019237175.1 Alphaproteobacteria bacterium | reverse complement strand
ATGCGTGATCGAGTCCATCAATCACTATATAGAGTCGCCGTTCTTTTTCTGCGAGGTTCGCGGCAGCCCCGGTGAGTGTCAATCGGCGCGCAAAAGGGACCCCGGATCGGCATCCAAAAGGGACCCCTCTTCGGCGTTGGGACAGGCTTGTCCAGGTAGTGCATAGGAGGGACCCGCGCGCGTCCGCGTAGTGCCTCATTAGCGACGGAGCGGCGCGCGTGGGAGGTCCCTGTGCACCCACCTGGGCAAGCCGGGGTGGTACAGCAGCTCAGATGCGGTGCTTGAAGCGCCAGCTGTCGTTGCCGGTTTCGATGATTCGCAGTGATGAGTCAGCCGATCGAGCAGCGCGGTTGTCATCTTGGCGTCGCTGAAGACGCTCGGCCATTCGGCGAAGGCGAGGTTGGTGGTGAGAAGAATCGAGCTGCGTTCGTAGAGGCGGCTGATCAGATGAAACAACAGCTGGCCGCCGCTCTGCGCAAACGGCAAATAGCCGAGCTCGTCGAGCACGACAAAGTCCATGCCGGTGAGGTATTCGGCAAGCCGGCCCTGGCGGCCGGCGCGCGTTTCGTTTTCCAGGCGATTGACGAGGTCGACGACGTTGTAGAAGCGGCCGCGGGCGCCGCGGCGGATGCACGATCGCGCAATCGCAATGGCAAGGTGGCTCTTGCCGGTGCCGGTTCCGCCGACCAGCACGGCGTTGCGCTGTTCGGCGAGAAACGCGCCGCTCGCCAGATCGCGGATCATCGCCTCGTTGACCGGTGTGCCGGTAAACTCAAAGTCGTCAATGTCCTTGACCAGCGGCAATTTGGCGATGGCCAGCTGGTACTTGATCGAGCGCGCCCGCTTCTCGGCGATCTCGGCGGCGAGCAGATCGCCGAGGATGCGCGGGGGCTCGTGGTGGCGCTTGATGGCGGTCGCCATCACCTCGTCATAAACCGCCCGCATGCCGTACAGCTTGAGCTGCACCATCAGCTCAAGAACTTCGGTGCGGCCCATCAGCCGGCCTTGCGCAACCGGTCGTAGCGCGCGCAATCGGCGACCGGCGCCTGGCTGAGCTGCAGCGTCTCCGGCACCAGGATCGTCACGGCCGGGCAGGGATCGCGGCGCCGCGCCAGGATATTGAGGATGACGTCGGCGGAGTGGACGCCGTCGGCGAGCGCTTCGGCGCAGGCCGCCTCAATCGCGGCGAGGCCATCGCTGAGCACCGCCGCGAGGATCTTGACCATCTGCCGGTCGCCGTCGTCTGAGCCCTTCAGCTTGCCGCGCACTTGTTCCAGGCCGGCCGGCAATGGCCAGTCCTTGAACGGGGCGCCGTTTCTGAGCGCACCGGGTTTTCTGGCCAGCACCGGCACGTAGTGCCAGGGATCGTAGATCGTCTGGTTGCGGCCAAAGGAGCGCGCATGTTGGCCAACTATCGTCCCGTCTTGGCGGATCACGATGCGATCGGCGAAAGCCTGGATCTCGACGGGGCGACCGACGGCGTGCGAAGCCACCGAATACTTGTTGTTGTCGAAGCGCACCAGGCAGGTCTTCGAGACCGCGGCCTGGGTCGCAGGAAAACCATCGAACGGGCCGGTGATCGCCACCAGCTGCGGGCGCTCCGCCTCGAACACTTCCCAAATCGTGCGGTCGGTCAGCTCGGGATGCTGGTGCGCCTTGGCGTAAGCGACGCAGCGGTCGAGCAGCCAGGCATTCAGCTCCTCATAGCTCGCCACCCGCAGCCGCGGCGTGAACAAGCGCTCGCGCACGACCCCGACCTGGTTCTCGACTTGACCTTTCTCCCAGCCGGCCGCCGGCGTGCAGGCAACCGGCTCGACCAGGTAATACCCGCACATTTGCAGAAAGCGGCGGTTGAACCGGCGGTCCTTGCCAATGAACACGGTCTCGACCGCCGTTTTCATGTTGTCGTAGATGCCGCGCGTGCAGGTGCCCCGAAAGAAGGCGAAAGCGCGGTTGTGGGCGTCAAACACCATCTCCTGGGTCTCGCGCGGATAGACCCGCACAAACGGCATGCGGCTGTGGCACAGCCGCATGTGCGCCGCCTTGACCGTCACCGTCACCCCGTTGATCAGCACCACCTCATGGCTCCAGTCGAACTGGTAGGCCTCGCCCGGCGCAAAGCTCAGCGGCACATAAGCTTGTGCGGTCGCGGCCCCACGCGCGACCTGCCACGCCTTGGCATAGCGGCGGACCGAATCGTAGCCGCCCTCGTAGCCCAATCCACGAAGATCCTCGAAAATCCTGATCAAGCTCAACCGCTCACGCACTGGCCTACCTTCGTTCGCCAGCAGCATCCCATCGAGCTCTTCTCGCCGCGGATCGATCCGCGGCAATGGTTGTCGGCGGCGCTCATAGTGAAACTCAGTCGCCTGCGACCGGATTATTTTGCGCACTACCTTGCGTGACAGCCGATACTCGCGCGAAATCGCCTTGATCGGTTTCTTCTGAACAAAATACGCACGCCGGATCTTTGCAATCGTCTCCACCACCAGCATCCCCGCTCTGGCCCCCATGTCCCCCATGGAAGCCACTGTGGACCCGTCGTCAGGGGGTCCCGATTGGATGCCGATCACCCCCTAAACGGGGTCCTTATTCCACGCCGATTCACATTCTACCGTGCCTTCGTTGGTATCGCGCTTCGAGTTCTTCGTCTGCCGCGTACAAATGCACATGGTGTACGGCTGGACCGAAAGCCTGTCGAACGGCCTCAATCTGCCCGGGGATGCGCGCAGAATCGAGAACGAATAGACCTTTTGGTGTCGCTCCGGCTTGAGCCCCTTCGACCGCTCGATAAAGCCCTTCGCCAACCCAGGCTCCATTGTCACCGCGATCCAGACGATCGCCGGCCATTTGGAGGGCACGGCGCTCCTCCCTGACGCGTGGAAAGCGCTGTCTGATGAACTCGCGAGTACGGACCACGCGTGCGCCATATCGATCACGCAGTAGTTTGGCGAGGGT
>JAFAHP010000733.1 GCA_019237175.1 Alphaproteobacteria bacterium | reverse complement strand
TTGGACGCGTTGTCGCCCGAACCGCTGCCGCCTGAAAGCCCGCTCTGGCTGCACCCTAAAGTCACGGTCATGCCTCATGTCGCGCGCCGGCCGACCGTCGGCCAAATGGTGACCGAAATCGCCAATAACGTCCGCAGCATCGAAACCGGCGGCCCGCTGCTCCAGCCGGTTGACCGCGAATTGGGATATTGAGTTCGTCGGTCTCCCGCTTGTTTAGGCGAACCACAGGCTTTGGAAGCGCTTCCAGCCTCGCTATCCTCCCCTCTCCGCCTCCCTGGTGGAGAGATGTAATTCAGAAGCCGATCCAGATTGGCCTAAAGAACCATCGACACCGCGGCGCGAGCGGGCAGGATTGGCGTGGGGCAAGCGGCGCTGCGAAGGATTGCGTGCCCGCCAAACATGCGGTATCGCTTCCCAAACATCCCGCAACCGGTAGTGCTGGCAATGAACGGTCATGCCAAAGAATTCTTTGCCGCGGTGGCGCGTATAGCGAGAGAGATTGACTTCGGAACGATCGAAAAATTGGCTGCCGAGTTGGCCGCGTTGCGGGCCCGCAGCGGGCGCCTTTTTCTTTTGGGGGTTGGCGGCAGCGCCGGCAATTGCAGCCACGCAGTCAATGACTTTCGCAAACTGTGCGGCATCGAAGCGTATTCGCCAGTCGACAATGTCTCGGAGCTGACAGCACGGACCAATGACGAGGGCTGGGACACGGTGTTTTCCGGCTGGCTCGAGGTCAGTAGACTGGGTGACCGGGATGCGATTTTGATCTTTTCGGTCGGCGGCGGCGATGCCGAGCGTAACGTCAGCGTCAACCTGGTCAGGGCAATCGACCTGGCTCGCCAGCGCGGTGCAAAGATCTTTGGCGTTGTCGGCCGGGCGAGCGGCTATACCGCGCGTCATGGCGACGTCGTCCTGGTGATCCCGCCCGTGGATCCCCGCCGGGTGACGCCCTTGTCAGAGGGGATGCAGGCCGTCGTATGGCACTGTCTGGTGTCGCATCCCGAGTTGCAGATGTGCGCCACCAAGTGGTGAGCCTGGCGTGCGCGCCGTGTTTCTCGATCGCGATGGGGTGTTGACAATACCCGAATTTCGCGATGGTCGTTCTTTTGCGCCACGCCGCCTCGCCGACTTTCGGCTCTACGACGATGCCGCTGTGTCCGCGCGGCGCATGAAGGATGCCGGCTTTGGGCTGGTCGTGGTCACCAATCAACCCGATGTCGGCCACGGTCTTCTCGCCCTCGATGTCGTCGAGGCAATGCATCGGCGGCTTGCAGCAGCGATCCCGGTTGATGCGATCGAAAGCTGCTACCATCGTCAGGACGAGGGATGTGACTGTCGCAAGCCGAAATCGGGCATGTTGCGCTGCGCCGCCGCGCGTCTCGGCATCGATTGCCGCTGCAGCTTTATGATCGGCGACCGCGCGAGTGATGTCGAAGCAGGCCGCAATGTCGGTTGCCGGACGATCTTTATCGATCGCGGCTACATCGACGAACAACCGGGGCAGGCAGACTTCATCGTCAAATCGCTCGCCGAAGCGACGTCGATCATTTTGCGATGCTCCCGCGGCACTGGCGCAATGCAAGTTGCCGATCAGGGACGGGCTGGCGTATAGATCGACTTTAGACGGGGGAATGGGGGTTTAAACATGGAGTCGCTCAGCCGACTGGGCGTAAAAATCTTCGCAGATGGGGCGGATTTCGACAGCATTCTGGCACTCTACAAGAACCCGCTGATTAAAGGTTTTACGACTAATCCAAGCCTGATGCGCAAGGCGGGCATTGACGATTACGAGGGTTTCGCCCGACGTCTGCTGGCCGCCGTGCCCGACCGTCCGATCTCTTTCGAGGTTTTCGCCGACGAGCCGAACGATATGGTGAGGCAGGCGGAAATCATCGCCTCATGGGGCAAGAACGCGAATGTCAAAATCCCGGTGACGAACACGCAACGGGAATTCACCGGGCGCGTCATCGAGGGCCTGTCGGCGGCGGGCATCATGATCAACGTGACCGCCGTGATGACCTTGGCCCAGGTTCGGCGAATCACCGCCTGTTTGGCGATGGACACCCCGGCAATCGTCTCGGTGTTCGCCGGGAGGGTCGCCGATACCGGGATCGATCCGGTGCCGCTGATGCGCGAGGCGGTCCAGATCCTCGCCGAGCGGCCGCACGCGCAGCTCTTATGGGCAAGCTCGCGCGAGTTGCTGAACATCTTTCAGGCAGATCAAGTCGGGTGCCACATCATAACGGTGACGCACGACGTCTTGGCCAAGCTCGGGCTCGTCGGCAAGGATCTCAACCAGTATTCGCTCGAAACCGTCGAGGGTTTTTATCGTGACGCCCAGGCGGCCGGCTATTCGATTGCCGGCGACCCTCGCTCCCTACGGTGATGGTGCA
>JAFAHP010000728.1 GCA_019237175.1 Alphaproteobacteria bacterium | reverse complement strand
ACATCGGCGAACTGGCCGTGCCCGCCGCTCTGCCGCTTGAACCGCGAATGCTGCTGGGTGCCGCGGCGGATCGTCTCCTTGTACGGCACCGCGGCCGGGCGGCTGTTGACCGGCAGGTTGAAGCGGTTGCGCAAGCGGTCGATCGCGATCTGCAGATGAATGTCGCCCTGGCCCCACAGCACCATTTCCTGGGTGTCGGCATTCTGTTCGAGTTCGAAGGTCGGATCTTCCTCGATCAGTCTGGCGATGGCACCGGTCAGCTTGACGTCGTCGGTGCGCTTTTCGGCGGCGATCGCCAGCCCGAAGACGGGTTGCGGCCGTTCCGGCCGCAGGAGCGGATCGGCTTTCCCTGATGGGGTCAGCACGACGCCGGTGGCGATGGCTTCCATCCGGGTCATACCAACCACTTCGCCCGCCTGCGCCGAGGCGAGCTTTTCGTGCTGAGCGCCGGTCACACGCAACAGCCCGGCGACGCGGGTTCCATTCAGAACCATGCCTTCATTGACGGTCCCGCGCCAGATCCGCGCCAGAGACAATTTACCGGTGTGCGGCAGGTGATAGGTTTTGACGATTTGCGCCAAGGGCTCGCCGTCAGCGGTAATCCCGAGGCGCGCCGCGGTTTCCTGCGGCGGCGGCGTCTCGTGGCGCAACGCCTTCCACAATCGGCGGATACCGTGATCGGCGGTGGCCGAGCCGAGGAACACCGGCACGAGCTGCGCCTCCTTCATCGTGCGGGTCAGATGCTGGTAGATTTCTTCCGTTGACGGCTCGACTTCTTCGAGCAGCTTTTCCAAGAGCGCATCGTCGAAATCGGCGAGCTTTTCGATAAGCCCTGTGCGGGTGTCGCGCTCTTCGTCCCAGAACCCATCGGGCAACGGAATCAAATCGGAGGGCTGGCCCGGGCGATAGCGATAAGCCCGCTCGCTGACGAGATCCACATAGCCGGTAATCTCATCTTCGGCGCCGCGAAGCGGCACCTGGCGCAACACCAGCGGGCGCTGCGAGACCGATTGCAATGCCGCGAGCACATCCCCCACACGCGCATTCGCGGTGTCCATCTTGTTGATAAAAATCATGTGCGGGATTTTGAGCTGATCGAGAAAGCGCAGCAGCGGGCCGATCGTCAGCGCGCGCTCGACCTCGGGCTCCGCGACGACAACCGCAACATCGGCGGCCAGCATCGCCCCCTGTGCTTCATAGGCGAGTTCGACCGACCCCGGGCAATCGAGTATCGTCCATGGATCGCCGAGAAACGACGTCGCCGCGACGTTGAGTTCGGTTGACATCTGCCGTGCTCGGGCCTCGGGTGAGGCGTCGCCGACCGAGTTGCCGTCGCGCACGCTGCCGCGGCGGGTCGTGGTTCCGGCCATGAACAGCAGCGCTTCCATGAGGCTAGTTTTGCCCGAGAGATAGGAGCCGATCAGTGCGACACAACGCGGTGCCGCGGTGGCATTCGCCGACGTAGCCATGGGGCGCCTCCAGCCGATCTTGTCGGGCGCGCGCGGGTCAGAGCACGCCGCACCGCCGGTATCTGACCCCAATCTCGCGCGGGGGCCCGGTGTAACGCAATCGAAAACTACCGCTATTCCCTGTCGCTGCCTACCCGGGATCCCACGTCGTGGGGACCTATCCGGAGCCCGAGCCGGTTGATTGGCGAGCCAGCGATTGAATCCAGCACCGCCGGGCGAGCCGCCCCAAACGGCGCTCCTATACGCGGCGTACGCCGTAGAATTGCGGCCATCCGTCGCGTACTTCGTGGAAGTCGGCGCGGAAGCCGGTGGGCTGGTCGTACATGCCGAGCGGCACGTAGGACGGGTTCTGCCAGAAATGCTCCTGCATGTCGCGGCAGATCTTCTGTTGCACTTCAAGGTCCGGCGCGTCGAACCAGGCCCCCCGCAGTGCCTCCATCTGCGGGTCCGTGGGCCAGCCAAACCAAGCATCGGCGCCGCTGGCGCGGAGCGCGATGTCGGGGCCGGGCGAGATGTTCCCCATCCCGCCGAGATAGGTGTAGAAAATGTTCCAGCCGCCCTTGCCGATCGGCTCGCGGCTGGCACGGCGGGCGACCACGCTGCCCCATTCCATGACCTGCAGGTCGGTGTTCATACCGATGCGCTGCAACACGTCGGTGGCGACCTGCGCTTCCGCGAATATCGTCGGAATCGTCGAGGCTGCGAGCACGACGACGCGCTCGCCCTTGTATCCGCTGCTGACCAGATCCTTTTTGATCTTGCCGAAATCCTTGGGTCCGCGCGTGATCTCAACGCCGACTGTGCTCGCCATCGGCGTTCCCGGCACAAAGAGCCCGACATCGGTTTTGATCAGGCTCGGCTCGGCGCCGGCGACGGCAGTCATCACCTCCTTCTGGTCCATCGCCGATAGCACGACGCGGCGGATCGCGGCATTGTCGAACGGCGGGAACAGGTGATTAAACCGCAGGCAGCCAATCTCGCCGGTGCGGTCCTTGACGGTGATCACCAGATCTTTGTTGCGCTTTAGTTGCGGCACGAGGTCGATTGCTGGGTTCTCCCACCAGTCGACCTCGCCTTGCGCAAGCGCGGCCGAGGCCGTCGAGGGATCCTGCACGAAATTCCATACAACCCGGTCGATATAGACTGCCTTGGGACCGGCAGTGAAGCTCGGGGTTCCGTTCGTGCGCGGTGTATAATCGGGGTTCTTGGCGAACACGACGCGTTGGCCCGGGATGCGTTCGGCAGCGACGAATTTGAAGGGCCCGGAGCCGACCGCCTCCTTGACCTGCTCGAAGGCGCTTGTCTGCGCCAGCCGCTCGGGCATGATCGAGCAATAGGGCTCGGCGAGCGCCTCCGGCAGCAGCGGAAACGGCCGCTTCAGGCGAAATCGGATAAGTTTGTCGGAGACCGCAGCGAGTTCGTCCGTTCGGGCCATCAACGCTTGACCAAGCGGATAACGCTTGGCCCAGCGCCTGATCGTGGCGACGCAGTCGCGCGCCAGCACGGGCGAGCCATCGTGGAATTTAAGGCCGTTCCGCAACGTCAGGTTGCACTCTTTGCCGTCGTTTTCGAGCCTGTGACCTTCGACCATCTGCGGCTGCGCCTTGAACTGGGCGTCGTATCCATAAAGCGTGTCGTAAACTGCCAATGCGAAATTGCGGGTAATGTCGGCGGTCGTCCACACCGGATCGAGCGAGGCAAGGTCGGCATGCGGCACGAAGGTGATCGTCGTCTGCGCCTGTGCCCGCACGATCCGCGGTGCCGCGAGCCCCGTCGCACCGGCGAGGCCCAATTTCAGAAAATCACGTCGCCTCATCTGGGCACCTCACGCGCACACCGCTCCCTCTGCTCCGACCTTACCCGTATTCCGGAATCGCCCGTAGCAGTATCTCGGCGAATGCCGCAAAGCGCGCGGCACCGGACGCCCTGATTTGGCAAGGGCTCGGTCGCTCCGGTGATTATCCGCACAACGAGGTTGCTACCAGAGCCGAGCGGCGTTGGGATCGATTGCGTCGCTTGCATATCACCGTTCCCTTGCAGGAAGGCGGCTATCGCGGGAAAACTCCTCACTCCACCACTCTCGGAGAGGGTACCGGGGGGCAGCATGGCCATCAGCTTTGCAGAGTTGCAGGATGCCTTCATGTTCGTGAGCTTTGGCGCTGAACCGGGCGAGAACGAGGCCTATCTCGATATCGAGTCAGGCAAAATCTATTGCCACTCCTTGATCGCCGGCGACTTGGAGGAGGAGGAACTACCCGACGATCTCGACGACGAAAAGTATATTGAAATTCCTCACAAGAAAGAGCTCGATCTCGGCACACCGCTGGTTTTCGAGTTTGTTCGTCAGTTCTTGCCCAACGACTACGACGAAGTTGACCGAATTTTCAACCGAAGGGGCGCTTACAGCCGATACAAGGATCTGCTGGTCCGGCGCGGCGCGCTCGAGCGCTGGTACGAATTCGAGAACAAGGCCGAGGAAACCGCGTTACGCGAATGGTGTGAAGAAAACGGGATCGAGCTCAGCGACTGACCTTGGCAGCGTCGCACGGGCTGACCCGGACCCGGTCCTAGGGAAGCCCATTTGCTCCGCGGCAGGCCACCTTGATGGGCTTCGTGTCGCCGAGCCCATCCTACGCCTGCCGCTATATCGGTCCGCTGGTTGAAGAGATGGCGCCGCGTCCGGGCTGGCGTCCGCGCTCGCACTCCTTCCCCGTTGACCGTCTTGGCCGGGCTCGGCCCGTCAGCCGCTCACCTCGACCCTCTCCCCGCGAGCGGGGAGAGGGAGGGACCCGCG
>JAFAHP010000705.1 GCA_019237175.1 Alphaproteobacteria bacterium | reverse complement strand
ACAATTCACGGCTCGGTCTCAAGCTGTTTCACGGCGCTACCTGGTCGCGAAGATTCCGTGTCACGGAGACTAGGTCGGCGCTATTGGCTTGCCGCCAGACGAATCCCGGCTGACACGCTTCAGGGCACAGCGACCGCCGATGCCCTGCAAGCCATCGTTGATCTCGACCTCGAAACGGGCGCCGCGATCAAGCTGTCCCGCGGTTACGGCCGCGGTTAACGAAACGCCATGGTTCGGCCGGCTGTGATGACGTGTCGCTCTAGTCGTGCGCACCGCCAACGGGAGTGTCATCTCTACTTTGCGCGTCGGGTGACATTTCAACCTTGCGGGGACACCGTATCACTGGAAGCCCTGTTGGCATGCCACGGCGCACCGAAAAGACTCCCGACCAATGGGCGCCTCCTTTACGAATCTCGCCAGAGGTCGGAGTGTGTTGCGGCGCACATCGTCGCAAATGATGGTGCGCCGCCGCCATCTCTCACTATACCACCCCCGCGGATGCTCTCCGGCATAGCGAGGTTCGAGAATTTGTGATGATGTATGCACGCGAGAGCGTGCTGGCCCATCGCCCACGGGTCGTAAGAGCCGAAGTTCCATAAATAGCCCTCGGGGTCGCAGCACGAATAAAGGGGACCGCCATAGGGCTGATGCTCGAGTTCTTTGACAATCTCGGCTCCGGCCGCCTTAGCGCGCATGATGCGCATCGACGTTGTCGACGATGACATAGCGCTCCGCGTTCCCGCGACGCCGATCTCTTGCGGCGCTTGACCCAACGGCCGAGTTCGTCGTGGCGGGCGCATCGCTGTACCGCATAGCCGGGATGACGGTCGATGTGGTGCTCTTCTCACCGCCCGGCATCGCATCTTCCTTGGCCGGATCGGCGTTGCGCTTCCTTGCGGACGCGCGGTTCGCGTCGACCTCCGGCCAGCGGTTACTGACGCTCGTATTTGACGACGCGCCGGACGCGTCCCCACTCGCCCGGTTGCACGACATAAAGGTCGCTGTGCGAGTCGACCCAGATCCCGTGGCAGGAGCGATGGACCGGGCCGTCGCCCCAGCGTGCCAGGCGCTCGCCGTCGAGAGTCAGGATGCTGATCCTGCCGCCATTGTGCTCGGGGATGTAAACGACGTCGTCATCATCAACATAAAAGAACGCCGGGCCGATCAGCTCGGTCGACCAGACGGACAGCAATTTGCCGTTCTGGTCGAAGATCTGCACGCGATCGTTTTCCCGGTCGGCCACCAGCACCCGGCCGCGCCGGTCGATCCATACGCCATGCGGCAGATTGAATTGACCGGGTGCCGTGCCCGGCTCGCCCCAGGAGAACAAATACTGGGCGTCCGCCGAAAATTTGTGCACCCGGGCATTGCCGTAGCCGTCGGTCATGAACATCGAGCCGTCGGAAGCGAAGGCGATGTCGGTCGGCAGATTGAACGGGCCGCCGCCATGGGTGACCTTCTTCCACGCTGCCGAGCTGAAATCGTCCGCCGGAACGCCGGTGTCGGAGCGGGCGCCCTTTTCGCCGATGGTCTGCAACAACTTCCCATCGGTGGTGAATTTCTGGAACGTCTGATGGTGCTCGTCGCACAGCCAGACGACGTCCTGCCCGTTCTCCCGGACGATGCGGATCGCGTGCGGAAAGGTGAACAGCCCGGCACCCCAGGACGACAGGAAATTGCCCTCGCGATCGAAGATCAGGACGGGGTGCTCGGCGTTGCGGTTGAAGCAATAAACCCGGTCCTGCGAGTCGACCGAAACCGCGCAGGCGCGGACCTCGAGCCCGGCCGGCGGGCGCTGCCACTCCTCGTCCACCCGGTAGGTATATTTGCCGCTGCCGACGATCGGTTCCATGCTTCTCCTCCTATCTCATTGCGCTCTTGCCCCTCACCCTCCCGCATCGCGGGGCCCTCCCTCTCCCCGCACTGCGGGGAGAGGCCGGGGTGAGGGGCCAACCCATTAGGCCTGAAATCGCCCCTTCAGCTTGGCCAGTCGGTCGAGGATCGGCAGGACCTCGTCCGCCTTGGCCGGCGGCACTGGAAAGTTTACGCGGGTGACGCCGAGATCGCCGTAGCGTTTGAGCAGATCCGGATTTTCCGGAGCACCGCCCAATGTCACCGGCAGAGAGCGCGGGTCGCGGCCGGCCTCTTCGGCCATCTGGCGAAAGCGCGGCAGATAGTCGAGCGGATCGCCGTAGCGCGCACCGCCGGCGATCGGGAACCAGCCGTCGCCATAGCGGATCGCGCGGCGTGCCGCCCATGGGAAGGCGCCGCCGACAAGCACCGGCGGGCGCGGCTTCTGCACCGGCTTGGGCCAGGTCATCATCGGCGGAA
>JAFAHP010000499.1 GCA_019237175.1 Alphaproteobacteria bacterium | reverse complement strand
GCGTAGAGCCGGCACAGTTCCTCGCGCGCCTGCTGGGCCGCCTCGGTGTCGGCGGCGACCACGGCAATACGGGGACCTCCGGGCAGCGGTGCGGAGGCGGTCACCCGCCGGTCACGCTCATGTGGCGAGCGACGGCCGGCAGGTTGTGGCGTCGGTCGATAATAAAATCGTGGCCTTTCGGCTTGCGGCTGATCGCCTCGGCAATCGCCGCGACCAGCGCCTCGTCACCCTCGGACTGGCGCAACGGCGTGCGCAAATCGGCGGCATCCTCCTGGCCGAGGCACATGTACAACGTGCCGGTGCATGTCAACCGCACGCGATTGCAGCTCTCGCAGAAATTGTGGGTCAGCGGGGTAATAAAGCCGAGACGCCGCCCGGTCTCGCGCACGGTGACATAGCGCGCCGGCCCGCCGCTGCGGTAATCGGTGTCGTCGAGCGTCCAGCGCTGCTGCAGCCGCGCGCGTACCATCGACAACGGCAGATACTGCTCAACCCGGGTTTCGCCGCCGATATCGCCCATCGGCATGACCTCGATAAAGACCAGGTCGAAGCCCTCCTCGCCGCACCAGGCGATCAGAGTGTCGAACTCGTTATCGTTGACGCCGCGCAACGCAACGGTGTTGATCTTGACCGCAAGCCCTGCAGCCTTCGCAGCCGCGAGCCCGTCAAGCACGACATCGAGCCGGCCGCGGCGCGTGATTTCGGTGAACTTCGCCGGGTCGAGCGTGTCGAGCGAGACGTTGACGCGTCGAACTCCGACGTCGCGCAGTTCACCGGCATAGCGCGCAAGCTGGCTCGCGTTTGTGGTCAGCGTCAATTCGTCGAGCGCACCGTCCGCGATGTGCCGCCCCAGCGAGCGAAACAGGGTCAAGATACCGCGCCGCACCAGCGGCTCGCCGCCGGTCAGCCGCAACTTCCTGACCCCGAGCCGGACGAATGCGCTGCACACCCGATCGAGCTCTTCAAGCGTCAACAGCTCGGCTTTTGGCAAAAAGGTCATTTCTTCCGCCATGCAATAGACGCAGCGGAAGTCGCACCGGTCGGTAACCGATACGCGCAGATAGGTGATTTTCCGTCCAAACGGGTCGATCATGCCGCGCTCGCTCAAGGCATCGCCGTGCTCTCTTGGAAGATAGGCACCCGAGCGCAAAATGTCGCCCCCGATCGCATCAAAGCTCCTCGTCACCGGGCATCGGCCGAGTCTGGCGGGAACCAGTCGCCAAGGATTTGGTCTTCCATGTAGGTCGCGCTGTGAATGCGCGCAACGATCGCAGGCTCGACGTCGTGGTACTTCTCAAGATCGTGGATAGCCTTGCGCGACGCTCGCTTCATCTCGGCGATAACAGCGGCACTGACCTCGTTGTGGAGGCTCGGGCTGTCTTCGATGACCGCCTCGATTTCAACTCTCGCGTCGTTGATCGTTTCGATCCAGCCTCGCCGTGGCTCGATGGCGCGCGAATTTTCCAGCTTGAGTAGATGCTCAATGACCCGGCGGATCTGGCTTTTCAGTTCGCGCAACTGGGAAATACCCAAACTTTCGATCTCCTCGGCCAGGTTTTCCCAATCGAGGCTCTGATTGGAGCCTCCGTGGGCGGCAGAGCGGAGCGCCTCGGCCTGCTCCTTCGACCAAAGGACGAAATCTCGATGATATAGCGTCTTGACGTCGGACATCGCGCGTTCCTGGCTTCTGTCCTCAGAGATGGGGGTGTCCCGCGCTGAAACCCAACACCCGTTCTACAGCCGCAAGGTTGCTCGCCACCTCGGTGAAAGTGTTCTGGGTTATATCGGACAACAGCGGCAACGGGCCACCGACGCGCCATGCGACCGCCGCGCGGGTGGATTTCGCCGTTTGAGAATGGTATCGCTCATCTTGAAGCGAAAGCTTGCCCAGTCCATCCTCAGGTTATGGAAGAATTCACCCTCCGTCCGCAGCCTGACGACCCGAGGCTAACCCACACCGTCTGTGGCATCGACCAGGAAGGCCGCCCGATCGAGACCGCCGTTGTTGTCGAGCGTCCGCTGACGCTGTTCTTAAACGGGCGCGAGATCGTGACGATGATGACGATCGGCGACCACCCCGATTACCTCGCCATCGGCTATCTCTTAAACCAGAACATGCTGCGGCCGGAGGATCGCATCGTTGCCATTGATTACGACGACGAGCTCGAAACCGTCGTCGTGCGCACCGATCGAGAGACCGATTTCGAGGATAAATTGCGCAAAAAGACTCTGACCTCGGGCTGCGCTCAAGGCACGGTTTTTGGCGATTTGATGGAGAAGTTCGAAGAGGTCCGCCTCGATGGCAGCGCTGTGTTGCGGACCTCGTGGCTTTATGCGCTGACCCGCAAGATCAATACCGCACCCAGCCTCTATCTCGCTGCGGGCGCCATCCACGGATGCGTGTTGTGCGAGGAGGATCGGCCGCTGCTTTACATGGAGGATGTCGGCCGGCACAACGCAATCGACAAGATAGCCGGCTACATGCACCTCTACGGCATCTCGCCATCCGGCAAAATATTCTACACAACCGGACGGTTGACCTCGGAGATGGTGATCAAGACGGTACAGATGGGCATCCCGATCCTGATTTCGCGCTCGGGTTTTACCGCGTGGGGCGTCGATTTGGCCCGACAGGCGGGGCTGACCCTGATCGGCCGCGCTAAGGGCAAGCGCTTTATCGCTCTCGCCGGGACCGAACGCATTGTGTTCGACGCCGATCTGCGGCTGGCCGCGGACGATCATCCGCGTTTTGCTCGCAAGGCGAGCCGCTCCGATGAGGACGAGGCAGCATGAACATCGTCGGTCTGTTGCTTGCCGGCGGACAGTCGCGGCGGATGGGCGGTGGTGACAAAGCCTTGCGTCTATTGGGCGGCGCTTCGCTGTTGGAACGGGTGATCACACGGCTGGGGCCGCAGGTCGGCACACTCGTTATCAATGCCAATGGCGACCCGGCGCGATTTGCCGATTTCGACCTGCCGGTCGTGGCCGACAGCGTCCCCGGTTTTGCCGGGCCGCTAGCCGGCGTGCTGGCAGGGCTCGACTGGGCGGCTACAAATCGGCCAAGCTGGGAGTTTGTCGTTAGTGTCGCCACCGACGCGCCGTTCTTGCCGCGCGACCTCGTCGCGCGGCTGATGCGGGAAATCGAGAAAACGGCTGCCGATCTCGCCTGCGCCGCTTCGGGCGGCCGTGCGCATCCGGTGTTTGGGCTGTGGCCGGTTCGGCTGCGCGAAGATTTGCGCCGCGCCGTAGTCGTCGAGGGGGTTCGCAAGGTCGATGAATGGACCGGGCGGCACCGGCTCGCCACGGTATCGTTTGCCGATCGTCCGGTGGACCCTTTCTTCAACGCCAACCGCCCCGAGGACCTAACAGCCGCCGCGGCGTTGCTGGCCACCGCCGGCATCGAATAGCGGTGCGGGTGCAGATGCAGCCGAAACGTCGCGGCCGTCACCGTTGGTGACAGCTAGCCTAGCCGTGCGCGCCAATCCGGGATGCTCGTCTCAGCACCGTAGCGTTCGACCATCTCAGCCGCATCGGGCTCTATCCGATGCCCGCAATCCAAATACTATACGATCAACCGCACATGAGCTGCAGCGGCGTTACCGAGGGTCATCGGCGGGCCGTGTTAGGCGTTCATTTCGCGGCGGCGCGGTCAGCGGACCAATTTCCCCGAAGCCGCACGTTGATTTCGGTTCTTTTTGAGGGTCACCGGACCCAGCCAATGGAGAACCAACTTAGTAAGGTCGTCTTCGAGCTTTGCGTGCGTGAGAGTGTGTCCTTGAACATTTGTCAACGAACTATGTACTATATGTGACGAGACGTGAATTTCATTCGCCCAAAGCGTACGCCGATCAGGATCTCCAACCCATGGCCGAGCTGTCTTGTTATTGACCCATTGTTTGATTAGTGCCCACCCGTGCTTCCAGCCGTCTGTCTCCATCACACGCAAATCGAAGCCCGGCGGCGGGGTAGCATATGGCGAAGAAACCCGGTCGTTCACCCACAGCGAATCGAGACCTTGGTAGATGCGTCGCATCTCGGCAAATTCACTACAGTTCACCTTGGCTTTCCCCCGGCGGCTGTCTTGGTTCCCTTCATGGAACTTTCCCTTGTCTGTAGAAATCTACTGAGATCCCCGGTCATTCCTTCACCGTCTTCACCGCTGGCCGTGGCTCGGCCCCATACCCGGTTTCAGAGGCGGCGGCAACGATGGCCTTCGCGCCGGCGGTCGAGCTTCGCCCGGATCGATTTTAGCGGATCGAGCCGCGGCGCGGGTGGGAATCGCTCATCATCCAGCTTCCGGCGTAGATATCTGGCGAGCGCGGCCGCCTCATCGTCGGTCAAATCGAGGGTCATCCCGGCGATGTGGGGCGGTTAACCGTCGCGGGGAAGGCACCAGCGTTTCAAGGTTGCATTACAGCCTTGATCCTTGATTTTCTCCGAGGGCCGGTCGGCCACCGTGGCGGCCGATTTCGCGGCGGGCGTCGCCGCCACAAGCATCAGCGCAAACAGGATATTCATGCGGATTTTGACCCGACCGCCGCCTGGTGCTCTCGCGGTTTTTGCTCGAGATCCGCCAATCGCGGGGCCGAAACAAATGATCCGCCCGCGGTGCGGCTGGTGGTTGCGTCGAGCCCAATTCCCGTGCCACGTTGCGGGCTGGCTTCGTTTTCCTTGCCGGCATCGATGGCGACAATGATCGTGCGGCCGAGCGTGGCGAGTGCTTCCTGCAGGGTCTTTAATTTGCTGGATCGTTTGGGATCGATCAGGCGCGCCGCTTGGTGCCAATCGATATCAAGCCGGTCGGCAAGATCGGCGATGGTCAATTCATGGCGGTGCAGCGCCGTATAGAGCGCCGCTTTCAACGCAATCGTC
>JAFAHP010000465.1 GCA_019237175.1 Alphaproteobacteria bacterium | reverse complement strand
AGGCAATCGAGGAGACCGGCCCGCTCAAACGAGCGCTGATGGCGTGCCGCTACTTCCGCCAGGGCGAGCAGCGCCCCCATGACGATGCAGGCGACGCCGACGACCCAAAGACCCCGCAGCGGCGAGCCGCAGGTGTTGAGGGTTTTGGCAAGAGCGAGACCGGCCAGCCCGATCGGTATCGTTCCGATCACGATGCCCAAGGCCAGTCTGAGCTCGCGATCCGAGAAGTCGCGCCGGACGAGCGCCGACACGGAGCCGATGAGAATGTCTCTGACGTCTCGCCAAAAATAGGCGATGACCGCGGCGAGCGCCGCCAATTGCATCGCCGCCGAGAAGGCCGAGCCAGGATCCCGCCACCCCAGCAGCGCGGGGACGATGCGCATATGCGCCGTCGAAGAGATCGGCATCAGCTCGGTGATGCCTTGGACGACGCCCAGCGCGGCCACTTTCGCGTAGCCGAGTGCGACAAAGCCGGTATCGAGGCCGCTGGTGCAGGCTTCGGCCATCGGACGGCGCGGCGAGTGTGGGTTAGCCCTCCCTGGTGAAGCCTTTGGCGCGCATGCAGTTGTTAAGAACCTGGTCGGCGCGGCCGACAGCCTGCGCGCGCATCGATTGCTGCTCGATCTGGGCCGTGCCGCTGAACTGCCAATTTCCGCCGAGCGTCGCGTTGATGTCTTGATTGATACCGCGCTCGGTGGCGAGCGCCGCGTTAGCCTGCGCGTTGCAATCCTGCAACTCGCGGGACATCGTCGCGTCGTCGGTACCCACCTTCACCCAGCGCACCTCCGTCGTGGTAGCGGCGCAAACCGTGAGCAGCAGGCAAATTGGAACGGCCGCAGCAGCACGAAGGGATGTGTCATGGTGGATCATTCCGGGCCTCTTTCTGCTCTGTCGACGGCAGGCTGCTACAGCAGGACCGCCCTTCGGCGTGCTCGCGCACCAGTTAACCGCCTCGGGCGAACCGTGCAAGCGCTCGGCTAAGCAGCGAGTGCGCCGAGGATCGCCGCCGGCGCGCCGCGAGGTTCGTGACGGTCGGCAGCGACCCTTTGCCGCGGCAATTTTGCAGGCCGGTCATGCGGTCTTGTTCTTGCGACCGAGAGCCGTTTCAGGCAAATCTGATAACAGTTCGCATTCGCACTCCAGACCTCGATTGAAAATCATGCGTCGCGCCAAGTGGATGTTCGCGGTGGTCTGCGTTCTCGCGGCGGCACCCGCTTTGGCCGATGACCCCAGCTTTTCGATCGTTTTGAAGAACAATCAGTTCGTCCCGAGCGAGGTGCAAATTCCCGCCGGGGTCAAGGTCAAGCTCGTCGTGCGCAACGAGAATTCGGCCGTCTCTGAATTCGAGAGCACCCAATTCCATCGCGAAAAGGTCGTGCCTCCCGGCCAGGAAATTACCGTTTTTGTCGGGCCTCTCGATCCGGGCAGTTATGAGTTTTTTGACGATTTTCACCCTGAAACCCGTGGCCATCTGGTGGTCAAATAAACGAGGACGGAGATGCTGGCGACCGCGATCATCGTTTTTCGCGAGGTCCTCGAGGCCTCGCTAGTGGTCGGCATCGTGTTGGCGGCCAGTCGTGGTGTGCCGCGACGCGGCGTCTGGATTACAAGCGGGATCGCTGCAGGCGTCCTGGGTGCAACCCTCGTAGCCGCCTGCGCGGGTGCGATCGCTGCCGCGGTCAACGGTATCGGGCAGGAGCTGTTCAACGCCGCGATCCTGTTCGCCGCCGTTGCCATGCTGGGCTGGCATAATATCTGGATGAACCGGCACGGGCGCGAGCTGGCCGCGAGCGCGGCTTTGCTAGGCAGGGCGGTGCTCGGCGGCAGCCGGCCGCTTTATGCGCTGGCCCTGGTCGTCGGGATTGCCGTGCTGCGCGAAGGCTCGGAGGTCGTCCTGTTCCTCTACGGAATTGCTATTGCCTCGGGGGTGGGCGCACTCGGCATGTTGGGGGGCGGCATTCTCGGGCTCGCCGGCGGTGTTGCGATCGGCGCGGTTATTTATCTCGGACTCCTGGCGATTCCGGTGCGCCAGCTGTTTACGGTGACGAGCTGGCTGATCCTGCTGCTTGCCGCCGGAATGGCCTCGCAGGGTGCCGCGTTTTTGATGCAGGCAAATCTCTTACCATCCCTCGGCAACAATCTCTGGGACACCTCTTCTATCCTGAGCGAGAACAGCATGCTCGGGCTGCTGCTGCATGTGCTGATCGGGTACTCGGCGCAGCCCGCCGGCATCCAGGTCGTGTTCTACCTCGCTACCCTCCTCGTCATCGGCACCTTGATGCGCGTGATGAGGCATGCACCGCCGAGTGGGCCGCCCCGACCGGCCGCAGCGGCTTCCGGTTAAGACCCCAACCTTCCGCAGACCTCTCTACGCCTTCCTACGCTGGACATTTGAGTGTCGAGGAGTCGCGAATGCATCGCATTAACATTCTAGCGTGCGCCGGTATAGTTTTGACGGTAGCGATGAGGATTCCGGCTCAGGCGGATTTTAAAGTCCAGATGCCCGACGCCGAAACCGGCGAGTTTGCGGTCGAACCAATCGGCGACATCGGCCAGGACCCGAAACCCGCCCACAATGGCGAATTGAGTTCGGTGACCGAATTCGAATACGGCGTCAATAAAATCTGGCGCACCGAACTCGAATTGGAACAGCAGCGCGAGGCCGGCCCCGGCCAATCGATCCATTTCAGCCAGGTCACCTGGGAGAACATTCTGGCGTTCACCGAACGGGGCGAATCTTGGATAGACTCCGGGTTCTTCTTTGAATTCGGCAAAAACACGTTGGCCGATACGCCCAACGAGGTGACGTTCGGACCGATTTTCCGTAAGGAAATCTGGCGCACCATCAATACGGTCAATTTGTTCCTGCAACACGACGTCGGCGGCCCCTATGCCTCGGGACGACCGCAGTTTCTTTATGCCTGGGAGACCCGCATTGCGCTCGGCACGCCGGTCGAGCCGGGCTTCCAGGCCTACGGCATGCCCTCGAGCTTTCCCGAACACAGCGATACCGGCTGGCCAAATGACAACCGCATCGGCCCTCAGCTGTTCGGCGCGATCCACAATATCGGACCCGGCACCCTCAACTGGAATGGCGGCATTTTATTCGGGATAAGACCCTATGCGCCGCGCAACACCTGGCGATGGCAGGCCGAATACGAAATTCACTTCTGATCGACCAGCGGGCTCACCGGCTGTCTGATCCGAAGAACCGGTCGCGGGCGAGCGCCGCACCGGCGCTGAGTGCTCTGAGCTTGCTGATTGCCGTTGACCGATCCATCGGTGCCATCCCGCAATTGGTGCATGGATAGAGCCGCTCTACCGGGACAAAGTGCGACGCCCGCTCTATCGTCGCCGCGACCTCGTCTGCCGTCTCGACGTGTCCTGTGGCAACGTCGATAACCCCGAGCAATATGTCCTTGCCGTCCAAGAGCCCTAGCAGGTCGAGCGGCACCCTGGCGCCGGCGCATTCGACCGAGACCTGATCGATCCGGCTTTCGGCGAGCGCCGGGAAGATTGCCTCGTATTGCCGCCATTCGGCCCCGAGACTCGCCTTCCAGTCGATGTTCGGCTTGATTCCGTAGCCGTAACAGATGTGCACTGCGGTTTTGCAGTGGAGGCCCTCGGCGGCACGATGCAGGGCGGCGATCCCCCACTCCTTGACTTCGCTCGTGTAGACATTAAAGGCCGGCTCGTCGAACTGGATCACGTCGACGCCGATCCTGGCCAGCTCCTGGCTCTCCTCATTCAGCAATGCGGCAAAAGCCATGGCCAGAGCGACCTTGTCGCCATAATGGACATCGGCGATCGTATCGACGATGGTCATTGGTCCAGGCACGGTGAATTTGAGCCGGCGCTTTGTGTGCGCGCGGGCAATTGCCGTCTCGAAACCGTGGATACTGCCTTTCCGCCGCAGCGGGCCGGTGACGGTCGGCACTTCCGCCTCATAACGATTGGCGCGGATGCCCATCGTGACACGCCGGGCAAAATCCACGCCCTCGATGCTTTCGAGAAAGCCGTGGACGAAGTGCTGTCGCGCCTGCTCGCCGTCGGTGAGGATGTCGATCCCGGCGTCTTCCTGCTCCTTCAGCATCAGCAATGTTGCGTCGCA
>JAFAHP010000432.1 GCA_019237175.1 Alphaproteobacteria bacterium | reverse complement strand
GGCGGGTCCGGCGGAATTGGTGCCGCCATTGTCGGACGAGAAGATAAAGATCGTATTTTCGAACTCGCCGAGCTCTTCGAGCAGCGCCACGAGGCGACCGACATTCTGGTCGGCGCAGTCGAGCATCGCGGCGTAGGCTTCCATATGGCGCGCAAAGAGCCGCTGCTGGTCGGCGGGGACATCGTCCCAGGCGGGTACCGCCGGATCGCGTTCGGCGAGCCGGGTGCCCGACGGGACCAATCCCATTGCCAGCTGGCGCTGAAAACGCGCGGCGCGAAGCGCATCCCAGCCGGCATCGTAACGGCCTCGATATTTCGCCAGATCCGCTTCCTTGGCCTGCAATGGCCCGTGCACGGCATTATTGGCGACATATAGGAAGAACGGGCGGGTCGGGTCTTGGTTGCGGATCTCGGTGACAAAACCGATCGCCTTGTCCATCCAATCGTCGGTCGCGTAATAGCCTTCGGGATAGGCGTCGATCGGTGCGACGATGTTGTTGTAGACGATGCGCGCCGGGAAAAAGTAACCGGTTTCGCCTTCGAGAAACCCATAGAACCGGTCAAAGCCGCGATAGGTCGGCCAGGTCGGATTGGGCCTGACGCCGTCGGTCGAATTGTGCCATTTGCCGACGGCGATTGTCGCGTATCCGGCCGAACGCAAGGTCTCGGCGATCGTCGGCGCGTCGAGCGGAATGTCGCCAAAATAGCCGGGAAAGCCCGGATTGTTGTTGGCGAGCCACCCGGTCGCCACCGAATGCGCATTCCTTCCGGTCAATAAAGCCGCGCGCGCCGGCGAGCAGATCGGGTGCGTCGTATAGTGGGTAAAACGGATCCCTCGGTCGGCCAGCGCATCGATGTTGGGTGTCGCGATCTCCGAGCCGTAGCAGCCGACATCGGCCCATCCCATATCGTCCATCAAGACGATGACGATGTTCGGCGAGCCTGCGGGCGGGCGCACCGGCAAATTCCAATGCGGCTCCGATTCCTCGCGGGTGCGCCCGATTTTGCCGGGAAAACCCGGATAGCTCCGTGTCTCGTTGGTAATAGTGATATCCTCCGCTGCTAGAAGTGCCACGCCGCTAAATGAGCCGCATGGGTAGCACCATAGGCTCCCGGCTTAAAAAAGCGGTCGTAGTAGTCGGTGTCCAAGTGGTGGACCTGCATCATCCACATCAGGTGCATCGCGTCGACGGTGCCTGGGAACCGGCCGTAAGTGTCATAAATGTAATTGCAGACCGCCTTGGTGCAGGCAATGCCCTCTTCGCTGATTTCGACCGCACCGGCGCGATGCTCCGCGTCGGAGATCAGATATGGCACTGCCTCTGGCGGCCTGTCGGGTTTGGCCGGTGTCGATCTCTGTCGCAACAAGGGCGCGAGCACCGCGTCGACGGCCGCGTCCATGCTCGAGAAATAGGGTGGGCAGTACGCCTCAAATATGCCGTCGAGACCGATCGGGTCCGCGACTACAGGCATCTGGTGCGCCGCGGTAGCCCTGAAGCCCAGTGCCTCGAAGATTTCCCGCGACATAATCCCGCAATGCATCCAGCCGCCGAGGCCCATGGCCTCGGTCGCCAGAAACATGTTTTGGCAGATCATGGCGGGCTCACTGAACATGAAATAGCAGGCTTGGCGTTCGAGATGCGACAACGTGAGAATGTTGTCGCGGTCGAGAAACCCATTATTGAGCCATTTGTCGATGCCCGCCGGCCGAAAATCAAAACGGTCGTCGACGATGTTCATCCCGCGCCCCGACGTTGCGGCAAAGCGTTCGAGCCGCGCATCGACGAACTGGGCGATCAGCCCGATCAGCGAAAAGCTCACATCGCAGACCGGCATGAACAATGTCGAGCCGGGTATATTCGAGTCCCAGAGATTGTGTCCGCAGAGCGGCGGCGCACGACGCGGAATTTCCAGCCGATGGTCCTGCAGTGTGCGGCGGTGAGCGCGGTACAGATCGAGCACTTGTGTTCGTTGATCCGTTGTGGCGGCTTCTCTGATCTTGCCGGTCGAGCCGGCGTCCGGGTCGATGACATAGACCCCGCGATCGTTGGTGAAGAACAGCGCCGTACGGCGGCCGCGCGACGTGCTCGGGAAGGTGCGGCCGTCGGCCGATCGGTAGGGCATAGGCCGGCTTTGGTCCCACAGCGCCATCCCGGAGAAGCCGACACCTGCGGCGACGAGCAGCGCCTCCTCGGCCTCGGTCAGCGGCAACGGCGCATGCGGCGATTTGTATTTGGACGGGCCTTGCGCCATCTCGAAGCCGAGGCCAAAGCGGCGCGTCCGCCTGCCGTACAGCGCATCAAAGAGCGGATATTCCCACACCGCGTCGAGCAAGTCGGGCGGAACGGTCTCGATCATCGATTCGTCCTTTCAAGGGTACGCCAATCCGGTCGTCAAATCGGGCCAGCTTCGCGTTTTTCGCCAGCCCACTTTAGCCAAGGCCGCGTGAGCCAACACCTTCCGCATCTCCTAGCAACCATGGGTATTGGGAGTCAGGCTTAGCTAACCATATGACTAAGCCGAGGTGAACATATGGATGAGATTGTTTCGGTCCACGCCGCGAAGACGCGCCTTTCGCAGCTCCTCGCCCGCGTGGAAGCGGGAGAAGTCATCACGATCGCTCGCGGACGCACTCCGGTGGCCAAATTGGTTCCGATCGCCCGGAATGCCAAACGTGGATTCGGCGCAATGCACGGAAAAATCGTCATTGGTCCGGAATTCTTCGAGCCGTTAACAGAGGACGAGCTCGATCGCTGGGATCAATAACTTGACGCCGAATATGGGCTGCTGTCGAGACCGTGGTCGTTAACTTCGTCGGGCGAAGTCGATTAACTTATTCTCAAACACAAGTGACAGGCGCGTTTCTACCTTGAAGGGTCGACATGACCGATCGCCTGACTTTGGCGCACGTACTCGAAGAA
>JAFAHP010000501.1 GCA_019237175.1 Alphaproteobacteria bacterium | reverse complement strand
CGCCGGCGAGCAGCGGTGCTGCTGCCTATCGCTTGCAGCCCGAGTTGCTGGCGCTCGCCAAATACCCCAACGTCGCGGTCAAGGCGACCGGTCAGATCGGCTACGCGGAAGACGCCTATCCGTTCCGCAGCTTCCACGAGCACCTGCAGCGCTGCTTTGACGCGTTCGGCCCCGAGCGGATGTTCTGGGGTACCGACATCACACGGATGCCCTGCTCCTGGCGGCAATGCGTGACGGTGTTTACCGAGGAACTGCCGTGGCTTAAGGGGCGCGATCTCGAGCTGGTCATGGGCGAAGCCCTGTGCAACTGGGTGGGTTGGCGCCTTCCCGGCTGAGCGCACCTATCGCCGGGCAGTTCCGCGGGTCGAGATTGCCACGGCCGTCCGGGGGAAGCCATCTCGCGGCAGAGGACGCAAATATGAAGCCTTACGTAATCTGTCACATGAACGCGAGTGTGGACGGCCGCATTCTCGGCAGCCGGTGGCGGCCAGCGGAGAACCGTATGCCGGGACTGTTCGAGCGTCTGCACGAAGAGCTCGGCGGCGGCTCCTGGCTCATCGGCCGTGTGACCGGCAGCGAATACGCCAAGGCCGAGGCCTACCCCGATCAAACCGACCAGACCTATCCGCGCGAACCATGGTTCGCGCGGCGCGATGCCTCTGCCTTTGGCATCGCGCTCGATGCGCAGGGCAAGATCGCCTGGGGACGGTCCGATATCGGCGGCGACCCGATCGTCGTGGTTCTGACCGAGCGGGTCTCCGACGCGCATCTGGCGGGGCTGCGCCAGGATGGCGTTTCCTACATCTTCGCCGGCGAGCGGGCGCTCGATCTCGGACTGACGCTGGAGATCCTTAACCGCGAACTGGGGCTCGAACGCCTGCTGCTCGAAGGTGGCGGCGGCTCGAACGGGGCCTTTCTACGGGCCGGCCTGATCGACGAGATCAGCCTTGCGATCTGCCCCGCCGTCGATGGAGCAAAGGGTGCCCCGAGCGTCTTCGACTCCAGCGACAAGGATGCCGGCACCGCAGCGCCGATTAGCGCCATGACACTGGAGAGCTGCCAAGTGCTTGAGGGAGGCGCGGTTTGGCTGCGCTATCGGCTGCAAAACGGCTGATGCCCAGCGGGTCTATCGGTGGATTCTCGCATAGCCGCTGGATCTGGACCACCCGACCCAACCTGAATTTCGGCTCTACCCACCCGAAAACTGCCAGGTTGTGGACGCGTCGGTCGACAGCCGACGCGCCGGCTGTCGACAATCGCGGCGAAGTCGATACGATCGGGCCAACTGACCCATTCTGGGTCGGCGACATTGACCCGTGGATCTCGATCCGAGAGGATCGGTCGATGAAAAAGGAAATCATCACCGTCGCGGGATCACCCGGGTCGGGGAAATCCTCAACCGCCAAAGCCCTTGCCGAGGCGCTCGGGTTTCTCCATTTTTCTTCGGGCGATTTGTTCCGGCAGCTGGCGGCAGAGCGCGGCGAGTCGATCGAGGCGATGAATATTTCCGCAGAAGTGCAGCGGGACATCGATCTCAAAGTCGACAACTTGCTGCAGCACATGTACCGCACCGAGGACAAGCTTGTCATCGATTCGCGGATGGCATGGCGGTGGATGCCGGGTTCATTCAAGGTGTTTCTGGAACTCGATCGCGATACTGCGGCCGAGCGGGTCTTCCGCAACTTGCGCTCGGAAGGCCGGCAAAGCGAGGATGCGACATCCGTTGAAGATGCGCGCCGCAGCATAGATCGGAGGTTTGCGAGCGAGCAGCGCCGTTATCGGACGCTCTACGGGGTGAACCCGACCGATCCGGTAAATTTCGACCTCGTTGTCAACACCCAGCACAATGGTTTGAAAACAGTGACGGCCATCATTCTGGCCGCCTACCGGGCATGGCGCATCGAGCAAAACGGGACGTAGGCCGGGCAAAGCATCGCAGCGTCGACGCCGCGCGGCTTCACTCGATGTTTTGGATCTGCTCGCGAAACTGCTCGATCACCACTTTCAATTCCAGCCCGGTCCGGGTCAGTTCGACATCGGCCGATTTCGAGCACAAGGTATTGGCTTCGCGGTTCAGCTCCTGACACAGAAAATCGAGCCGCCGGCCGATCGTGTCGCCCTCGCCGAGCAGTTGGCCCGCCTGCTCGATATGAGCGCGCAGCCGCTCGATCTCTTCGCGGATGTCAGCGCGCGCGGCAAGCAGCGCTACTTCTTGTGCGACGCGCTCCTCCGGCAGTGGCGAGGCACCGGCCCCCATCAGCTTCCCCAGCGCCGCGAGCAGCCGTTCGCGAATCGCAGCCGGCTGGGCGGCGGCGAGGTTCGACGCCCGCGCCGTGATCTCGGCCATCTCGTCGAGCTGGACGCGCAGCACTGCGACGACGCGTTCGCCCTCTTCCGCCCGAGCCGCGGCAAGCCGATCGAGTGCGTGGGCCCAGCTGCTCAATATCGCTGCGCGGCGCGCTTCGGCCACCGCGTCGTCCGCGTTGTCGACGGTCTCGATGACGCCGCGCAAGCCTAAGAGGCCATCAAGCCGGGGTGGGGCGGCTTCGACCTGACCGGCCAATTCGCGCACCAGAGCCATGAGTTGCCCCAGCGCCTCGCGATTGACCCGCAGCTCCGGCGGTGCGGTACGGACGATGCCGAGGTTGGCGGTGAGAGTTCCGCGACGAAAGCGCTGCGCCAGCATAGCCCGCAATTCCGCTTCCAGCCCGTCAAAGCCGGGAGCCAGCCGCACGCGCAGATCCAGAGCGCGCCCGTTGACACTCTTGATCTCCCATACCCAGGAGATCCCGTGCGCCTCCCCTTGCGCCCGGGCGAACCCGGTCATACTGGCTACACCCACGCTGCAAAACCTCTTTAGCAATGGTGCTGGGCTTATAGCGGCCGCGCGCCGCGGCAACAATGGCAGCGACCGACCCCTAAGCCCCGAGTGCCGCCCGAGTTCGGCATCCACCCCGGCTTGCGCGGGGCAGGTTCCTCAAGACGCCGCACCCTCTCCGAGCGGCATCGCACCTTATTGTCACGGCCGGGCTTGCCCCCGGCCCGTCCGCGTGGATCGCGGGGCATAACAGCGGCCTAGGAAACGAGGCAGCCGGTCTCGCTGTCGGGGTTGGTCGGTTTCGGGGTCGGGATGTGAAACGGAACCCCTTCGTTGGGGCCAGCGCCGATTTTGGTCAGTCCGGTTGCGACCGGCGCCTGGTCGGGGTCGATGCCAGCAACGATTGTGCCGCCCGACACCAGTTCCTTGCGTTCCGGCCACACGAATTGGAAGCTTTCGATC
>JAFAHP010000106.1 GCA_019237175.1 Alphaproteobacteria bacterium | reverse complement strand
CAATGACCCGGCCGGAAGATCTGATCTACGGCGTCGATGAGCTGCCGCCGTGGCCACGCCTGATTTTTCTCGGCGTGCAACACGCGGTCCTGATGTCGGTTTATCTGGTGCTGATCGTGATCGTCTTCCGGAGCGCGAATGCCAGCCACGCGGCGACGCTGAACGCGCTCAGCCTTGGAATGGTCGCGCTCGCGATATCCGCGGTGCTCCAGGCCATTTGGCATGGTCCGGTCGGCTCGGGGTATCTGGCACCCCCGGTATTTTCGGCGATCTACATCGGCCCCGCCGTGTTCGCGGCCGATACCGGCGGGCTTCCGGCCGTCTTCGCGATGACCATCTTTGCCGGCGCGGTCGAGATCGCTCTGGCGCCGCTGTTGCGCCGGCTCCGCACTCTGTTCCCGCCGGCGATCAGCGGGTTCATCGTGGCGATCGTCGGTCTTCAGCTGGGCGTCATCGGGATCGGCGATCTGCTCGGCGTAGAGCACATCGAGCGACCGACCTTTCACGAGCACCTCGTGGTCGGCTTTCTGACCCTGGCAACGATGTGCGCCTTCAGCGTGTGGGGCCGCGGGGTTGTGCGCCTGATCTGCTCGATGCTCGGCATCGTCGTCGGGATGGTCGGCAGCCTCGTTTTGGGCCTGGTGTCAGCGGATTCGATGCGGAGCTTTCTCGACGCGCCGACATTCGCGATACCCGAGCCGCACTATCTCGCCTATGACTTCCGGTTCCGGCTGATCCCGGCGTTTCTGATGGCGGGCACGGCGGCGATGCTGCGGACTGTCGGGGTCATCACGACCTGCCAGAAGATCAACGACAGCGACTGGAAGCGGCCCGAGCTCAAATCGATCCAAGGCGCTATTTTCGCCGACGGCATCGGCTGCATGGTCGGCGGATTGCTGGGCGTCATGGGGATGAATACCAGTCCGAGCCTGGTCGGTGTGTCAAAGGCCACCGGCTCGACAAGCCGTTACATCGCGTTTTCCTGCGCGGCAATCCTCATCATGTTCGCCTTTATTCCCAAATACGCCGCGCTGTTTTTGCTGCTCCCACAACCGGTGATCGGCGCGACGATGGTGTTCACCTCCTCGTTCATGATCGCCGGCGGCATCCAGATCATCACCTCGCGCAACATCGACAGCCGGACCACCTACGTCGTCGGGGTGTCGCTATTGCTCGGCCTCGCGCGCGAGGTATTTCCCGACTACTTCAAGCGAGCCGCCCCGGTTGTCCATCTGTTTACCGGCAGCATGATGTCGATCGGCGTCCTGTCGGCCGTTCTACTCAATCTGCTCTTTCGGATCGGGGCAACGCGCAGCGTGGTCTTCGAATTTGAGAAGTCGGACAGACCGATCGAGGAGGTCGACAGGCTTTTCCGTGCCCGCGGCAGGGCTTGGTCCATCGCGCCGGACATCATGGACCGGGCCGTCTCGACGATCGCGCAGGTCTTCCAGCACCTTGACGATGCGGGCTTGATGACCGGATGGCCTTCCGTCGTAATGACCTACAATGATTTCGATCTGACGATTTCTGTTCGCTATCAGGGGGCGCTGCTGTCATTGCCGAATGTCGGAGTGCGGAAGCGCTTCTTCCTCGAGGAAGAATCCTTCTCCTATGGCTTGGCCGATTTCTTGACTGGCGTTTATCCGGACCGCATGGAGGCGCGCTCGGACGGTCAGAATGCCGAGATCAGGCTGGTCTTCAGCGGTTGAATCATACGCGTCGCCTGCTGGATTCGACGAGATTCACGATCACCAGAAAAGAAATTGCCGCAGTTGCCATGACCAAGGCGGCCGGCGAGAGGTCAAAGCCGCTTAGCCGGATCGTGTAGACCGCAGCCATCGGCGTTGCTCCGCCGAGAATGGCCAGACCGATGTTGTATCCGACGGACATGACGGTGCAGCGCGTCCCACTCGGCACCAGCTCGACCATCGTCGCCGTGCTCGGGCCCCAATACGCCGCGTTCAGTATGGCAAACCCGATCTGGCCGAGCAGCACGATGGTCGTCTCGGGGTGGTGCAGCATCCAGAACAACGGCAAGGCCAGCACGAACAGCCCGCCGGTGGCGGCGAGCAGCACGGGCTTGCGCCCCAGGCGATCGGACAACATTGCCATCGGCACGATCGTCAGCGCCAGCACAAGCAAGGCGATCGTGTTGATGTCGAGCGCCCTTGATGCAGCGATAAAGTCGATCTGTCGCAGATAGGTGGTCACATACACAAAGCACATGTAATAGGCGACCGCACCCGCGGCATTGAGCCCGACGACCCGCAGGATCGTGCGCCACTGAGTGGCGAACGCGTCGCGGATCGGCGCGGCCGCCGGCGGCATCCCGCCCGGCGCCGACCGGTCGTCGGCGAGTTGCCGGCGTATCGCGAAACCGGCGGCGCCGAAGACGAGGCCCAAGAGAAAGGCGAGGCGCCAACCCCAACTGTTTACCGCGGCCCGGTCGAGAAAAGTCGTGACGGCGGCGCTGACCGCCGAGCCCGAGAGGACCCCGAGGGTGCTTCCGAGCGGTATAAAGCTGCCGAGAAACCCGCGACGCTCGGGTGCGGACTGCTCGACCAGAAACACTCCGGAGGTCGTGTACTCGCCGCCGACTGACAGCCCTTGCGCCAGCCGCAGCAGCACCAGCAAGACCGGTGCGGCCAGACCGGCCTGTTCGTAAGTCGGCAACAACCCGATCAAAAAGGTCGGAACCGCCATGACCAGAACCGAGGCGGTCAGTGACAGCTTGCGGCCGAGCTTGTCGCCGATATAGCCAAAGACCAGGCTGCCGATCGGCCGCATCAGAAAACCCGCGGCGAACACGCCGAAGGCTGCGATCAGCGACGAGGTCGCATCTTGCGCCGGGAAGAACTCCCGACCGATGACCGAGGCAAAATAGCCGTAGACCGCAAAGTCATACCATTCCATGACATTGCCGGCGATGCCGGCAATGACGGCCCGCCGCCGCGCCGCCAGGTCCATTCTTCCGGTGCTACTGAGCGAAGTCATCGAGCTTCCACAGCGTTAGCCGCACAAGTCCAGCGCGATCATCGGCGTCGCG
>JAFAHP010000458.1 GCA_019237175.1 Alphaproteobacteria bacterium | reverse complement strand
GTCTGCGTGCGACCGGCGCAGAAACGGGAATGCCAGAGGGGCCAGATAAAGCCGCATCACGTGGACGGCGCCAATAGGGCAGTCGCCGCTCCAATCGAGCATAGATCTGGCGCTCTCACTGGTGCAGAAGCGGCTGAGATAGGGTTTCGGGTAGGCCAATTCGGCTCGCGCGCGCTCATCCGGATCCGACACTCTGGTGATTAACCCATACAGTGGATCGAGGTGCCTCGCCAAATCGAGACTGCCGATCCGGACCGTGCGGCTGCGCACGAAATCGGAAGGTTGGCCAAGGTCTCCCGTTACGGGCACGACAAACAGATGGACGTCGAAACGGCGCGCCAAGCCCCCGAGCACCATAGCCGCGCGCATCGCCAGGCCATTGCCAAAAGTCTGCGGCATCACCGGCACCACATAGAGGATACCGCGTCGGCGCGTATTCAGATGCGTTGCGGCCGGTAATGTCATCCAAACTGCGCTAGTCTAGACATGGTCCCGCTGGTCGGCGCGCCGGAGATACTCGCCGAGCCTCAGCTGGGGCCATATTAGATACTCCTGAGGTCTCGTCATGCTTTTAGCCAGTTGCGGCAGGCCGCCAACTTGCCAGGGCCGGCGAAATCGCGCCATTGATGAAACATCGCCGGCCGGCTTCCAAGTCTGTGATGTCCGGCGCAGCTCGGTAAATCGGCATCGACCCGCTCGCCAATGCCACAAAGATTCAGATACCCAGGCCCGCAGGGCGAGTTCTCTAGCACCAGCGCGAATTTGTAGCAGGAGGCCACGGACAGCTGCGGTGATATCGGGACAGAAATAGGGTTACCACACAGTGGCATCAGGCCGGTAGGTCCATCGTGATCTCACCCAGCATGAACACCGGTCGATAAGCATCGGGAAATTCACCGCGCTCTCCAAGAAACCATCCCACCCATTGTTTGCGTCGGGCGTTTCGGCAGGAGCGCGATGCCCCCAAAAAAGTGGGATGTGGGGACACGATCCTGCGCGAGGCCTCCCAAAACTGAGGCGAACTCACATCTCCCGCCGCCGTCGACCTTCGTCGGATGTCCAAAAGCCAGGGATTGCACAGTTGTAGAACAGGATCAGAGACGGCGCGGCCGCTGCAGCCATCACAGCTATCAGAACCGAAATGTTGGCAATAACAAGATGTCAGTGCCCTCGCGGCCAATCGTGTAGCTGAAATCCGCGAGCTCGGCGATTGGCCGGGGCTTGGCGGCGGCATCTGCGATCAGAGCCTCGGCGGGAATGAACCCCACGAAATGTGATATCGCCTCGCCGAGGACAGCCGCGGCGCTGTCTGAACCGTGCCAGGTTGTTGGGTCGAACTCCACGAAAAGCGGAGCACCCGCTGCCCACAGGCGAGCACCTGTTTCGATCACCTCGGCCTCACACCCTTGGGTATCGCTCCAAACGAAGGCAACCTGATCCGGCGGGATCGAATGCGCGTTGAGAACGTCGTCCAATCCGATCGCCGGCACGTCCACAGTACCGCGAACGCGTAGCCACTCGGCAAAGCTCGGCTCCCGACCGGGGCGACCAACCTCGCCGCCGCCACCGTTGCGCTCGGGCAGGATCATCTGGGCGCGACCCGAAATTGCTTTGCAAATCGCCGCTTGGATACAGGTGACCCGGGCCGCCAAGCCGTTATCGGCGACGTTGCGGCACAGGACGGCAAAGATCTCGGGTACCGGTTCGACCGCGACGACCCGGCAGCCCGTATGCTGCGCGATTGGAATGGTCGAAGTGCCGATATTGGCGCCCAAATCAATGACGACGTCCCGAGGAGCAGCAAAGAAGCGGCGGCAGGTCAGCCACGCCAGCAGCGCTCGCAGCTCCGGCGCTTGGAAGCTGCCGTGAACGAACAGCACCTCTGAGATGAAATGATCCCAGGGAAAGGCCGTCCATCGGGTTCCGCCCCGGCGGAATGTGATTTCTTCAGCCTCGCCCTCGAGCAGCAGCAGCGCCAGGCGCGCGCGATCTTCGCGCGGCAGTGCGGCAGCTATCCGCAAAGCTAGCTCGGACGCTTTCATGCGTGTTCGTCTGATTGCTGGAGATCCGATGGCATCGCTATTCGACCATCGCTGACCGGCTGACGCTGGTAGGCGTTCCGACACGTCATCATCCGAGTAGGTGTCCTGGACGATCGACCATTGCTTTGATCCGGTACCTAGGCCAACAGATTTTTGATCGCGGCCACGGCAGGATCGAGGTCGCCCAATTCCATCACGAATGTCTTGGCGCGATCTACGGTCGCGCACAGATCGCCGAGCCAGCCCTGTCGGCATGAAATGGGCGGCGCGCAATGCGGCAGCACGCGTCGAACCATCTCGAGCGTGCCGCTGGGACGCAACGTGCTTCTGCCGCCGAAATTAGGCTCGATATAGAGCATCGCAGACACCGCGGCGGGCGCGATCCGCCACGATTTCCCGAACTCCAGCGGATCGAGCGCTGCGACTCGGTACTGCTGCGGGTTATCGATGGAGGCCGAAA
>JAFAHP010000582.1 GCA_019237175.1 Alphaproteobacteria bacterium | reverse complement strand
CGGATCGATCGCCTCGGCGCGCAGGCGCGCGATGCGCTGGGTTTGCTGGGGGCTTACGTCACCGAAACCATCCAGGGGCTCGCCGATCTGGTCGCGTTTCAGGCGGTCGCCGGCCGCCGACGCACATTCATGGGCCTGGTGCGCGATTATCAGAAGATACGGCTGGAATTGCTGGAGGACCTTTCGGCGCAGACGGCCCGGCTCGAAACCGTGACCGGGCTCGGCGGGCTGGCGGTGGCCGTCGTCGGCGCGCGCCTCGCCGCCGAGCATCATCTCCCGCCCACGACCCTGCCGCTGTTGATCCTGATCTCGCTGGCTTCCTTTCTGCCGATATCGGAGATCGCCAATGTCAGCCGGCAGCTCGCCGATACGATCGCGTCGACCCGCAGGCTCTATGCCGTGCATCGCGAACAGCCAGCGGTCTTCGATGGCCCGCTGCGTCCGCCCGAGCCCGAGGGCGGCTCGGCGATCCGCTTCGAGGGCGCCAGCTTGACTTATCCTGGCGCAAGGCGGCCGGCGTTGAACGGGATCAACCTTGAGATTCCGGCCGGAGCCACCCTGGCGCTGGTCGGTCCCTCAGGCGCCGGCAAGACGACGATCGCCAACCTGTTGCTGCGCTTTTGGGACCCGACGGCCGGCCGGATCCTGATCGACGGTGTCGATCTGCGTGATTTCAGGCTCGATCATTTGCGCCGCCGTATCTCGCTGGTCTCGCAAGACACCTATCTGTTCAACGACACGCTGCGCGCCAATGTGGCGCTCGCCCACCCCGATGCCGACGAGACGGCAGTCCGCCGCGCCCTCGAGCAGGCGGCGCTCTCTGATTTTGTCGACAGCCTGCCCGAGGGTCTCGACACCCAGGTCGGCGAGCGCGGCGTGCAGCTGTCGGGCGGGCAGCGTCAGCGCGTCGCGATCGCCCGCGCCTTTCTTAAAAATGCGCCGACTTTGGTGCTCGACGAAGCGACCTCGCATCTCGATGCGGTCAGTGAGGCGCAAGTGCGCGGAGCGCTCGACGCGCTGATGCGCAACCGCACCACGATCGTCATCGCCCACCGGCTGTCGACGGTGAAGAACGCCGATCTTTTGGCGGTGCTCGAACGCGGCCGTCTGATCGAGACCGGCAGCCACGCCGAGCTCCTCGCTCGCGGCGGCCTCTACGCCCGCCTGATCCGCCATCAGCTCGATGGCGCCCGCCAGCCAATGCGCGCTGTCGCGGATTGAGATCGGAGCTCCGGCTGACTTCGGTCCGCCGATCAATAACAGATCGCGCAAGTAGCGCCTCGGACCGTAATTTCGGTAAAATTCGTAAAGGGTTGTCATTGCGAGAAGCCCCCGGACAGCCGCCCTGTGGGCGTACCGAGGCGATGAAGCAATCTCAACGGTTAAGAGCGATGGCAACCTCCCGGTCTGCCTGATCGATCTGAGCGATCACCCATTCTAGTCTTTTCCGGTCAGCGCGTAGCGTGACGGCCGCTGACTTCGGCGCCGGCATCGGGCGCCACCTTAAAAAAGAACGGCACCGACGACAGCGAAATCATCGCGACCGCCATAAAGACCGGGTAGAAATCGGGCGCGGTAAGGCTCGTCCCGCCCTCCACGATCAGCATCATGTGGAGCAGCAACGCAGCGGTCGCGACCCCCGCGGTCTGCGAGAGTTGCTGCGCCATGCTGGACAGGCTGGTGGCGCGGCTGAGCATGTTGGCCGGCACGTCGGCATAGCCCAAGGTGTTGATGCTGGTCATTTGCAGCGAGCGGAAAAAACCGCCGATCAGCAGCGCCAGAAAGATCACAAAATGCGGCGTATCCGGCCGGAACAGGCTGTAGCCGAACAAGAAACCGGCGCTGATAATGGCGTCCCCGACCAGGACGACGCGAAAACCGAAAGTGCGCAGGATCTTGACCGCCGAGGTCTTCATCAACATCGCACCGGCCGCACTGGCAAAGGTTAAGAGGCCGGAATGCAGAGCGCTGAGGCCAAACCCGACCTGCAGCATCAGCGGCAGCAAAAACGGCAAGGCGCCCAGCCCCATGCGAAACAAAAAGCCGCCAACCGAGGCTGAGGCATAGGTCGGGATGTCAAACAGCGCCAAATCGATGATCGGATGCGACACCCGCCGAGCGTGGCGGACATAAATCGTCAGGCAGGCGCCACCAACCGCCAACAGGGCAATCACCGCAACGGTCGGGAGGGTGCCGCGGCCGACATTCTCAAACCCGAAGGCCAGCGAGGCGAGCCCGATCCCAGTCAGCACAAAACCGCTGAGGTCCAATGGCCGGCGCCCGGTTTCCTTCAAATCGCCGACCAACAGGTTGACGAGCACGATACCCAGCACGCCGGCCGGGATATTGATAAAAAAGATCCAGCGCCATGACGCGTAGGTAACAATCAAGCCGCCGAGCGGTGGTCCCATGACCGGCCCGATCAGCGCCGGCACGCTGACAAACGACATCGCCCGCACCAGATCGGATTTTGGTACGGTGCGCAGCAGTACGAGCCGGCCGACCGGCACCATCAATGCCCCGCCCATGCCTTGCAGGATGCGCGCGGCGACCAGCGCCGCCAGCGAGGTCGACACACCGCAGCCGATCGAACCCAGCGTAAAGACGACGATCGCCAAGCTGAACACGCGGCGCGCGCCAAACCGGTCCGCCGTCCACCCGCTGACTGGGATGAACACCGCGAGGCTCAACAGATAACAGGTGATCGCGACGTT
Source organism: Alphaproteobacteria bacterium (assembly GCA_019237175.1). Classification (GTDB taxonomy): domain Bacteria; phylum Pseudomonadota; class Alphaproteobacteria; order ATCC43930; family CGMCC-115725; genus AP-15. The sequence continues at coordinate 1,034 of JAFAHP010000582.1, read as the reverse complement.
GAGGCGCAGCGGCGTTTCGCCGAGCGAATGCGCGATCGTCGGCAAGGCGGTCGCGATCACGGTCGAGTCGAGCTGCTGCATGAACATCGCGCAGGCGACGACAAATGGCACCAAGGATTGGCGCGACAGTTTCAGGCGCATCGACGCTACGTGCGCTCTTCCCCCTCCCTAACCGTCCCTTCCCCGGGCTCACGCCGGGGATTGCGGACAAAGGAAGGGTGGAGCCGACGACCGGATGGAAGCTCGTCGTGATGCTGCCGTGTTATCCGCGTAGGATGGCGATGTGCGGACGAACAGCCCGGATCTCGCGCTTTATCGGCCATCAGGCCGGGAAGTCGCGGGAGATCATGGTGAAACGCTATCATAAAGAATACATACAACAGCCCGAGCGGCGGCAGAAGTGCGGACGCGAGGAGACCGGCTTGCGCCGAACGCCAAATCTGCGTCGGGCAGCATGCCTTGCCGGCCTCATGCTTGTCGCCGCGTGCGATCCGGTGCAGATCGTCGAAGGCGACGAGACGCATGTCTCGATCCGCTATGACGGGGTCATGAATGGGCTCGACGAGGCAACCGCACTCGCGCAGAAGACCTGCGCCGAGCATGGTAGAACCGCGCGTTTGCGCCGCACCTATCACGAGGGTCTCGGTGTCGGAGAACGCTTCGCGTTTTACGACTGTGTCTAGGGGGGCCGCGTTCGCCGACCGTGAAGGTCAGGGGCGTTGTTCGCTTCGAGGTGTTAAGCGGCGCCCCTCGGCCCACCCTCTCCCGCGCGGGCGGGACCCGCGGCGTGGGAGGGTGAGAGGCCATCTGCGATGGAGGACAGATTGGCCGCATCGGCTCGCTAGCGATGACGCAGCAGGATGTCGCGGGCGCGGTTGATCTGGGTGGCGAAATAATCCGAACCGCCGTGGTCGGGGTGCAGTCTGACCATCAGTCGATGATGCGCTTCTTTGATTTGTTCGGGAGTGGCGCCAGGGGCCAGACCGAGGATCGCATGGGCCTCGGCGACGGTCATATCGCCGCCCCCCGGCGAG
>JAFAHP010000447.1 GCA_019237175.1 Alphaproteobacteria bacterium | reverse complement strand
TGCCGGTCATTCTCATGCCTATATTTCCGGAAATATTACCGGAAAGTGCAGATGGATGCAAGCGGATGACGGCTGTAGAGCTATAGCGTAGACATAGTGCTCATCATCGTCGGCCGCGGCCCGCCAGGCCCATGTTTCCAGACGTCTCAGCCGATCTGACGAGTTTCGGTCAGACCGCGCGCCAGCCGGCGTGGGTGGCGAATGCCGACATCGCCAGGCCGATGCAGGATTGCTTGCCGTAACGGCAAAATGAGCGGGTCCGGGTATGGCGGCGTCGCCGTCCTGACCGCGGCGGGTGCGGCTGGTCAGCTGTTTTTTCTACCGACGCTATTTTTTGAGTCCGGGGCCGCCGAAGCGGGAGCCATGGGATACGCAAGGACCTGCCACGCCATCGCGTTTCTATCACCGACCCGCTTCAAGGTTCTATTGCGCGGCAGCGACGGCGGCCGGTTTCGCGGCGGGGGCCGGGCTCAGCTCTTGCAATCGCGGCAACACCTCGTTCGCGAACAAGGTGATGTTGGCGACGGTATCGGCATGATCGAGGAACCCGCCTTGACCAAACATCAACAAATTGCCAAAGCCGCCGACGCTGTCGTGAAGTTCCTTGATCTGACTGAAGACATCGTCGGGTGAGCCGGCAAAGCAGGTGCCGCTTTCGATCAATTGCTCGATCGATGCCTTTGTCTGGTCGACCGGATTGCCGTGCCGATCGCGTACAAAGCCAGCGCGACTACCGCCCGCCTTCAGCATCGCGATATTGGCGGCGAGCGAGTTGTAGCCCGGCGGGTTGGTAAAGGGTTCGGCCACGACCGGTGAGGTGCGGACATAATCGGCGGCGAGATTGGCGCGGCGCAAGCCTTCCCCGCGCGTCGCGCCAACGCCGACAACTGCGGCATAGGCGAACCGATCCGGCCCGGCGGTCCAACCGAGTTCGCGGGCGCGCTGACGATAGGCCGCGAACATCGGCCCGGCGGCCGATACCGACAAAAGGGTGCCGACGACGTGCCCTCGTTCGGCGGCCATGCGGCCAGTCTCGACGCTCAAGCCGGTCATCCATACCGGCGGGGTCGGTCGCTGCAACGGACGCGGCCAAATGTTGACGTTGCGGTAATGGAAGAACTCGCCTTCCCAGTTGAACGGGCCATCGGTCGTCGACATCGCCTTGAGGATCAGGTCGTGCGCCTCCCAATAACGGCGCATCAGATTGGCGGGATTGCTGTTGGCGGGGGCGATCTCGTATGGCGCACCCTTGACCAGCCCCATTTCCAGCCGCCCGCCCGACAACACATCGAGCCATGCCATCTCCTCGGCGACGCGCACCGGATCGGGTCGGTTGGCGATCGGGGTGCCGAGCGACAGCAGCCGCGCTCGCTGGGTCTCGCGGGCGAGGATCGCGAGCGCCATCGGGACCGAGATCGTCAGACAGGTCGAAGTGCTGTGGTGCTCGTTGACCATGATGTCGAGCCCGACCTCGTCGCACAACGCGAACTCGTCGAGGTAGCGGTTCAACAATTGGTGGCCGACCTGCGGATCGTAATTGCCGTTTGGCAGAACCACGCGCAACGAGCCGCGCTTCAGTCCGTCCTCCCAAGCCGGATGATAGGCCATCTCGGAAAAGTACCAGACGCGCATTGCGTCCTCCTTTCAGGGGGTGCCGCCGACAAAGGCGGCGAGTTTTTCGGCAAAAGCTTCCGGTTGTTCCCAATGCGGGAAATGGCCGGCATCGGGGATCAATTCGAGCCGGGCATCAGCGATCGCCCGGCGCCAGTTCTCGCCGTATTCCGGGGTGACGATCCGGTCCGCGACACCCCACAACAGCAAAGTCGGGCAGTCGATGCGATGCAGCCAACGTTTGAGCCGCGGGTTGTGCATGTAGGGCTTCCAGCCGTAAAGCGCGAAAGCCTCGCGGGCGCGTACGATCGCGGCGAGCTCGCTGTCGGGCAATCGGGTGAAATCGACCTCGCCCCGCCTCGGGTCGGCCCAGGCGCGCTGCAGATACTCGGTGCGCGGCATCGCATGGATGTCGGCGATATCCCGCTCCTCGCGCCCGGCGAATTTGACACCGAGCGGCGCGACGAGCACGAGGTGCCGAAACCGAGCCGTTGAACGCACCATCATTTCCGCGGCGACCCAGCCACCGAAATCGGCGCCGACCAGCACCGCATCCTGCAGCCCGAGTTCGGCGGCAAGATCGAGATAGAGATAGGCGAGGTCGTCGACCGCGCCGACGCCATCGATCAGCGGTGAATTGCCCCAGCCCGGATGCCAGGGTGCGATGACGCGGTAACGGCGCGCGAGCAGGTCAAGCCACGGCCGCTCGGGGGCCAGCCCTTCGCCGGCGTGCAAAAACAGCAGCGGGCCGCCGGCTCCGCGCTCGACGAGTTCGAGACTGGTCCTGGCGATCGCCATCGTGCGCGTGGGCATCACAAAACCACCGCAGGTGTTTACCGGATCTACAACTTCAGCTCGCGCAACTGCTTCACGTCGGCGCGGCCGGCGCTGAGGATATAGCCGATATCAGAGCCGCCGGTCAGGTAGCGCACGCCAAGCCGCAACAGCCAGCTCTGGAACTCGAAATCCTGGCGCACCCCGCCGACCCCCATTGCCTTGCCATGCCCTCTGGCTGCCCGGGCCACGGTCTCGAACGCGGCGCGCATCCGCTCGTGCGTGTATTGGCCGGGAATGCCCATCTCTGTCGAGAGGTCCGAGGCTCCGATATGCAGCACATCGATGCCGTCAACTGCGGCGATTGCATCGGCATTCTCGACCGCCTGCGGTGTCTCGATCATCGCCATCAACAAGGTCTGTTCGTTGAGGATCCTGCAGACTTCGGCCTGAGGGATCGCGGCGTATCCCAATTGTGGACCGCTGCCAAAGGCCGAACGGTGGCCTTTTGGCGCATAGAGACAGGCTTCGACGATTGCGCTGGCCTCGGCGGCGTTCTGAACATGCGGCACCATGACACCCTGAGCACCGCAGTCGAGAATGCGGGTCGCATCGTGCGCGTCGTGCGAGGTGACGCGGGCGATCGGGGTGATCCCCATTCCCAATGCCGCGACGCAAACACCGGCGGCGGCCTCTAGCGAGGTCGGGTTGTGCTCGAGGTCGATATAGACCGCATCAAAGCCGCAGGCCGCCGCGATCATCGCGATGTTCGGGGCGCGCAACTGGTTGACCCCCATGCACAATACCAGCTCGTCGGCTTTCAGCATCTTTTTGGCACGGTTCTCGCCGATTGGCGTGGGCATTCGTTCCCTCCCAAGGGTTCGTCGCTGTCGAGCATCCGCTGCTTTGTCCGCGTGCGCAATGCTCTAAGGGTGTGAGCCCGCGGGTTGTAACCCGAGAGGCGGTCACCTTCGGATATCGCTTCGATCTCTCCCGCAGCAGGGCAGGGCGTCCTCAGCGATGGCCGCGGTCGGAATTCCGTCTTGGAGTGGCATGCCACTCGACCAGTCCGGATCGATCTCGGCCGCACTTCTAAAGCCGGTCAGCACGTTCGACCGCCGAGCGGCCTACGCCGTGGGCAAGAAGCGCGCATCGGCGTAAATTTGCTCGTCGGTTGTGATGGCCATCCTCACCCTTTTTGTGCTGCTGATACAGCGGCGCCCTAACGGGGGTTGATTCGCAACAAGAGCGCCGCCACAGAGCGAGGCGCCACGCGGTATTGCGTCCCTGGCACCGGCGGAGCGGTGGCCGCATCCATGATGTCCTCGGGCGATTCCCGCGCGGTGTCGATCCATCGCTGCCAGCCGCCGATCGCCGCGGTGGGCACAGCCGGCAGGTCGAAATCGAGCGCCTCCCAATAGGCGTTGAACATTGCGTGCAACCAGAAAGGCAGGCGACCCCGGCCCACCCGGAGGGTAAACGCAACGCTGTGGGAATCATCGGCCCAATCCGGGCTCCCGAGCCGCACGCCGTTCCACTCGATATCGGCGCGGCGCAGCAGCTCGTTGAGGCTCAGTGCAAAGCTCTCTTCGCCACCGGCTAACATCCACCGCAAACGCTGGGCGATCAGTGTCTGCACGAACCGGTGGAGGTCGCGATGCCGGTCGAGCAGTCTCCAGTCGAGCCAGCTCAGCTCATTGTCCTGGCAATAGGCGTTGTTATTTCCCTGCTGTGAACGCCGCATTTCGTCGCCCATCTGCAGCATTGGGGTGCCGAGCGCCATAAGCAAAATAACGAAAAAGTTTTTGACCTGACGCTGCCGCAGCCGCTCGACCTCTGCATCGTCAGCCGGGCCTTCGACCCCGCAGTTCCAGGATAGGTTGTTGTCCGACCCGTCGCGGTTTCCTTCGCCATTGGCCTGGTTGTGCTTGCCGTTGTACGAGACCAGGTCGTTAAGCGTAAAACCGTCGTGACAGGTCACAAAATTAATGCTCTGTTCGGGCTCCCGTTCCTGATGCCCGAAGATGTCCGGACTGCCGAGCGCGCGTTGCGCCAGCCTCCGCACCGTGCTGGGATCCCCTTTGACAAAACTGCGGGCATCGTCGCGAAATCGGCCATTCCACTCCTTCCAGCTGTCGCCGATAAAGGATCCCACCTGATAGAGGCCGGCGGCGTCCCACGCCTCGGCGATCAGTTTGGTGCCGGCCAGCACGGGGTCGGATTCAATGTCCCAAAGAACCGGAGGATTTTCGAGCGGCCGACCAGTCTCGTCCCGTGCCAAGATCGAAGCGAGGTCGAAGCGGAAGCCGTCGACGTGCATTTCGGCGACCCAATATCGCAGGCTGTCGACGATCATGCGCCGCACGATCGGCTGATTGGCGTTCAGCGTATTGCCGGTGCCGCTGTAATTCGCATACTGCGCGCGATCTTGGTCGAGGATGTAGTAGATCTCGTTTGCGAGGCCGCGGAAACAGAGCGTGGGTCCTTCGGAATTTCCTTCGGCGGTGTGGTTGTATACGACATCCAGGATCACTTCGATGCCGGCACGATGAAGCGCCTTGACGAGGTCACGGAACTCGTCCACTGGACCGAGCGGGTCTCGGCGTGAGCTGTAGCCTGCATGGGGAGCAAAAAAAGAGACCGGCGCGTATCCCCAGTAGTTCACCAAACCAGGCGGACAGTCCTGACGATCGAACTGGAAGATCGGCAGCAGCTCGACCGCGGTGATGCCAAGATCCTGCAGATAGGGGATCTTCTCGATCATGCCGGCATAGGTGCCGCGCAGTTCGCCTTCAACCCCGGAGCTGGGGTGCCGCGTGAAACCGGCGACATGCATCTCATAGATCACTGTCGTCGCAAAAGGCCGGCATAACGGAGCGTCACCCTCCCAGTCATATTGGTCAGGGTCCACCACGACGCTCTTCATCGCGATCGCAGTGGTCTCGCCCCGCTGGCTCGCGAGCCGGCGGGAATAGCCGTCGGGAACG
>JAFAHP010000294.1 GCA_019237175.1 Alphaproteobacteria bacterium | reverse complement strand
GGCGACGGACGCGACGGTCGGCACGGCAACCCTGAATGGTCCTATCAGCCTCTGCAAGCAACCGAGTGCCGTCCCGAAGATCGGCAGTAGACGCGTTACCTCCGCCTGCCGACTCCCCGGCAGGACCGTGATCAGTACGTCACCTTCCGTGAGCCCATGTGTCGACCGAAACCGCGCTGCATCTCCGCGATCCGCGCCGCTTTCGAGCACCGGGTGTCCGACATAGCGGCAGGACAACCCGACCCGCTCGAAATAAGGCGGCTCGAATGGCAGCAACGTCATCAGGTGATCATACCAGCGCGCCATCCGACGGGCGCGACCGGCGCGCCACGCCCACACCATTGGAGCGACGTAATGGATAAGCGGCAAGCTCGCGTCATGTCTGCGCAAGCCATGAGCCACCCGCCAGCTGAAGCCCGAACTGTCGATCGTGACCACCGCGTCGGGTCGAAGGGTCCGGACGGCCGTGACCGTCTCGCGGACACGGCGGAGGATCAGCGGTGCTCTCGGCAGCACCTCGGCAACACCGGCGACGGCGAGATCGCCCAGCGGCACTAAGCTTTCGAGCCCCTCTTCCCGCATTCGCTCGCCGCCAATGCCGGCAATCAGAAGGTTTCCACCGGTGCGCTGGCGCAACGCCGCAATCAATCCGCCACCCAACTCATCGCCGGAAGGCTCACCGGTTATGAAAAAAACGAAGGGCGGTCGGCGCTCGGTCACGAACGACGGACGCCGACCACGAACAGTCCGGCGCGGTCGGCATCGCGGACGACCTCTTCACGATCGAGCACGATCGTGGCGTCCGCCTCGATCGCGATGCCGCTTAACCCGGCTTCGGCCGCCATCGCCACGGTGCGCGGTCCAATTGTCGGCCGATCGGCACGGCGTTCCTGACCGGGCTTTTCGACCTTTACCAGCACGCCGCCCGGCCCCTCGCGGCGGAGCACGCCGCAGCGACGCACAAGTTCATCGGTGCCCTCGATCGCCTCTACGCCGAGCACAAGCCCCTGCTGAATGACCACGGCCTGACCGATATCGAGGGCGCCGATCGCTCGCACGACACGCAGTCCATGCGCGATATCCGCCTCCGATTGGGGATCCGGGCAGATCTTGCCGAGCGGACCCTCCGGCACCGGCTGCGCATCCAAAAGCTGATCGGCGCCAAGCACGCAAAACCCTTCTTTCTCGAGCTCTTCGACGATCGCCGAGAGCAAGCCGTCATCGCCGATCGCGCGATAGCCAATGCGCGCGAAGAGCTTGGCAGCCCGCCAATCCGGACGCAGCGAGACCAGCGACGGGCGCCGAACGCCGCCGGCTAGAACCACTTCGCTGACATTGTTTTCGCGTAGCAACGAAAGGCCCTCGGCAGCGGCGCCGATGCGGCACCACGCATGCGCGACGCCGCGCACAGTCTCGGCCTCGGCCGCCCCCTCAAGAGCCAGAACAAAGAAATCGCGCCCGGTGGTGCGGCAAGCTTCGATAAGATGTCGTGGCAAGCTGCCGCGCCCTGCCACGATGCCGAGCCTACCCGCCATTTATTTCCTTTGGCTGACAGATAGCGCGACTGGAATCAGCCTGGATGAACTCGATGATATCATCCACTGGTCCTATCCCACCAAACCGTTCTGCCGTCTCGTTTACCCGATCGCTCAACGTGCCGTCTGAAAAGAACAGGACCTGATAGGCATTGCGCAGCCCTTGGATGTCCTCGCGAGTGAAACCTCGACGCTGCATGCCGATGATGTTGAGGCCGCAAAGGCGGGCCCGGTCCCCCATGACTTGGCCGTAGGGAATAACATCCCGTTCGACACCCGACATCCCGCCGATCATGGCGTGCCTGCCGATCCGGACATACTGATGAATGGCGCAGAGTCCGCCAAGGACGGCGTAATCGTCGATGACGACGTGGCCTCCGAGAGTGGCATTGTTCGCCATGATCACGTGGTTGGCGATCTGGCAGTCGTGCGCGATATGAACGCCGACCATAAACAGGCAGTCGTCGCCGACCCGCGTGACCATTCCGCCGCCGGTGGTCCCGGGGTTCATCGTAACGTATTCACGGATGCGGTTGTTGCGTCCAATCACCAGTGCAGATCGTTCACCGCGATATTTGAGATCCTGCGGCTCGAGCCCAATAGATGCGAAGGGAAATATACGGGTCCCCGCCCCTACGGCGGTGTGACCGTCGACCACCACGTGGGATACCAGGGTAACGCCTACATCCAGCACGACGTGTTCGCCGACGGTGCAATATGGTCCGATGACGACATCCTGAGACAGCACGGCCCCCGACGCGACGATGGCCGTGGGGTGAATTTGCGGCATACGGGACCCGCCTATTCGTCCAGGATCATCGCGGCAAACACGGCCTCGGCCATCAGATTGGTCCCGACCATCGCCCGGCCCTCGAACTTCCAGACATTGCCGCGGTGACGTTGCTTGACGACGTGCACGTCGAGGCGGTCGCCGGGAAAGACCGGACGGCGAAAGCGCGCATTGTCGACGCTCATGAAATAGACGAGTTTGCCCTCGGATTCCGGCCCCAGCGTATGTACGACGAGGACGGCAGCAGTCTGCGCCATCGCCTCGATGATCAGCACGCCGGGCATCACCGGCCGGGTCGGAAAATGCCCCTTGAAATAATTCTCTTCGATCGAGACATTTTTGATCCCGGTCGCCCGCTCGTTGGCCACCACATCGACGACCTCGTCGATCATTAGAAACGGATGGCGGTGCGGGATCATTTCCATGAGCCGTCTCATATCGATCCGCGCGCCGCGATCAGCCGCAGGAGCCGGATCGATCATCGCCCGCCCTTCTTCTTTGCCAGTTGTTGCAATACGGCGGTCTGCTTCATGAACTCGACCAACGAAACCGCCGGGCTGCCGCACACCGTCGCTCCAGCGGGGA
>JAFAHP010000273.1 GCA_019237175.1 Alphaproteobacteria bacterium | reverse complement strand
TCGGGTTGCGTGCCGTAGCGCTCGGGCCAATGCCATTCCTGCTGCAGTCCGTCGGAGAAAGAATACGAGTACTCCATGCTCTCGACATCGCAGCGACACCCCGGATAGCGGTTCCAGTACCAGGTGCCGCCGACATCGCCGCCGGCCTCGAAGGCGCGCAAGTTGAGGCCGAGCTTGCGCAGGCGATAGATCGCATAGAGGCCGCCGACGCCCGCACCGACGATGATCGCATCATATCTCGCGGGCTCTGACGTGGATGACATATCCCACTCCCACCGACGATTTCAAAGTGTCACGATCTTCTCGCCGTACGCCCCTTGCTCCGCAGCCGGCCAAACCTTGCCGAAGCCCGTGGACGAGGCGCGCCTCTCAACAGAAGTTCGTCGAAGCAACCTCTACCAATACGGATTCCTCGACGGGCAATTCAAGCGCGACTTCCGCTTGCCCGCACGGCCACAATTCCAGCCGCGCCGACTGGACAGTTATGTCAACGGCAAGTCGGTGCCGGACGCGGGGCAGCGGTTCTTTGCCGGGCTCACCAGGCTGCTATATCTGGCGGCAACCGTAAAGGCAGATCCCCTTGACCCGACAAAGAGCCGCCGGCGCTCTAGGCCATGCGGCGACGCCTCTCTAACCCCGAAGGCGCCGCGTCGCGATCTCAGCGCCCTCGGCGAGGGATTTGAACTTCGCCCATACCACGCTCGGCGCTACCATCGGGGTCACGTTGGCGGAGGTGCCAAAGCCGCAATCGGCCCCGGCGATCACCCGCTCGCGGCCGACGATGTCGGCATAGCGGCAAATCCGCTGGGCAATAAGACGCGGGTGCTCGACAAAATTTGTCGTCGAGTCGATCACTCCCGGGATCAGCACCTTGTCGCCGGGAATGCGGGTTTGCTTGAGATCCTCCCATTCGTGCTCGTGGCGCGGGTTGGCGGCCTCAAAGCTGAAGGCCATCGGCCGCGCCTTGAAGCAGATGTCGATAATCTTGGCCAAGGGGATGTCGTGGGTGTGCGGGCCTTCGTAGTTGCCCCAGCAAATGTGCAGCCGCATGCGGTCGGCGGGAAGCTTGGCGACCGCGGCATTGAGTGCCGCAACGTTGCGCTCGGCGATCCGCAGGAACTCTTCGTCGGTTTTGTCGCGATGCTGGTTATGACGCGCCGATCCGAGATCGGGACAATCGAGCTGCAATAGAAACCCAGCTTCTACGATCGCCTCGTATTCTGTCTTCATGACCTCGGCGAGTGCTTCGAGGTAGGCGTCCTCGTCGCGGTAATAGGTATCGACGACAAACCGGGTCAGGATTCCGGGAGAAGGTGCGGTCATAAAGGCCTCGACCGGCTTTGCCTTTTCGACAGCGGCACTCAGATGCGCGATGTCGCGTTCGAGAGGGCCGCGATCCCGATAACGCAGCGGGCCGAGGCAGGCCGGAAAAGGAACATTGCTAAAACCGGTCGGCGTCGCGAAATCGGGATGGTCGAGCCGATCGAGGCTCAGCATGACCTGCCGGCCCTTCTCGGCCGCTGCGGCGTCCATCCCGATCCCGTCGACTCGATGCTTTACATAGGTCGCGTAGGAAGGCTTGCTCATTTCTCCATCGCTGGCGATGTCGACGCCCGCCGCCACCTGCTTCGCCACGACCTCGGCCACGGCGTCATTGGATTGGGCTTCGAAGGCCACGGCATCGACAGGCCTGCCCTCTTCCTTGGCCAGGATCAGGTCGAGCAGCGATTTCGGACGGGGCAGGCTGCCGACGTGCGTCGTGAGAATTCGCTCACTGCTCAATTTCATGTTGCCTCCTCGCACTCTCGCGCTGCGCCGGCCGTCAAGCGCTCTCGAGCGTATGTTACAACCGGCAGCGGAGAGGAGTGCTGCCGAAAAGTATGATGCGCGCCGATCAGATCTGCGGGACACAAAGCCTGGGTTTACATCGCCTCCGTACGACTGCTGATCCGGCGATTGGCGGGTGTTCAGTATAACCGATGCGATCAAGATTCGGACGCCAAGTGTCTGACCGAAAATGAGCGCAAGATTGCCAACCCACTTGTCGTCACCCTCGCTGCAGCGGGGGTCCAGGGCCGGCGCGCCGGTCTCGGTCCCCTGGGTTCCCGCTTGTCGCGGGAATGACGGATGTATGTGACGTCGATGGAAATTTCCGATCAGACTCTCAAGTGTGAACTACCTCACACTTCGCGACCGATTCCTGAACGATGCTGCTTGAGGATGGGCGGATCGGCGCACTAATCTGGCGAATGCCGGCTGAAAGACCGATTGCCGGCTTGGGAGGGTGACACCGTGGAGACACGCGAACTCGGTGAAGGCGCGACGAAGGATTCGAACGAAGCTCGTCGGCGCAGGTTCCCGCGGCGTTCGGTCCTGACCCTTGCCGGCCTTTTCGGGGCGGCAGCGCCGTTCGGGATCTTCGGCGCGGCCCGAGCGCTGACCGGCTCTGCCGGTGGATCGTTGCCATACGTTTCCGGCAGGCTTCCGATCTGCCGTGCAGCAGCGGGCGGAGAAGCGTTGCAAGGCCCGCCGCACCAGCTAAAGCTCGCCTGGAATGCAAACGCGGCCTGCACTGTCGCTGCACCGGTCGCAAAAGAGCGCGGTATCTTTGCTAAGCACAACCTCGATGTTGAATTTGTCAATTTCGGCGGAACGACCGACCAGTTGTTGGAGGCGATTGCCACCGGTAAGGCCGATGCGGGCTTGGGGTTGGCGCTGCGCTGGCTCAAGCCGTTAGAGCAAGGCTTTGATGTGCGGATCACCACCGGCATCCACGGCGGCTGCATCCGGCTCCTCGGCTCCAAGGCCGCGAAAATCGACAGCCTGGAATCGCTGCGCGGCAAGTCTATCGGGATCAGCGACCAGGCGGGTCCGGCAAAAAACTTCTTCTCGATCTTCTTTGCGAAAAGGGGCATCGACCCGGCTCAGGAGGTGGAGTGGCGTCAGTACCCGGCCAACCTGCTCGCGCTGGCCGTCGACAAGGGCGAAGTGCAAGCGCTCGCCGAGATCGATCCGCTCCCGTATCTGTGGCTCAAGGACGGCAAGCTCAACGAGATCGCGACCAACCTAACCGGTGAATTCGCCGACCGCACCTGCTGTCTGCTCGCGATACGCGGCAGTCTCGTCCGGAGCGAAGTGCCGGTGGCGGCTGCTATGACGCGATCGATCCTGGAGGCGGCAGAGCGCGTTGCCGACGATCCCGCCGACGCCGCTGCGGTGTATTCGAGCTACGGCGGCCGAGGCTCGGTGGAGGACCTCGCCGCCATGTATCGCACCCACACCCATCACAACCACCCCGTTGGAGCCACGCTCAAGAAGCAGCTGGTGCTTTACACAGATGAACTCAAGGCGGTGCACGTCATCAAGAAGAGCACCGACTCGGCCAGGTTCGCGGAGCGGATCTACGTCGATGTTCTGAGCTGAGCCAGGCGGCAGAACTGCAGTGAGTTCGATCGCCGACGAAGTACGCAGCGGGCCGAAACCTGCTTCCGGCTTTCTGGCGAGCCCGGCCGCACTATCACTGATCGGCGGATTGGCGGCGGCAGCGGCATGGTGTGGCGTCGCCGCGATCACCGCGCTCTGGCCGGACAAGCCGGAAAGCGACTGGGACTACACGGGCGCCTTCGCCGCCCTCTGCGCGGCCGTGGGACTGGCGCTGGTATTGGCGGCGATTGCCGGGGTTCGATTTACCCGCATGCGGCGTGTGCGGCAGGCGGTGCCGTGGCTGTTGGCACTGGCGTTGTTTGTCGCCGCCTGGGAAGTCATCACCGCGAAGCTCGGCTGGCTCCCGCTGCCGTTTTTCCCGCCGCCGCAGGCGATCCTCGAAGTCATCATCGACGACTGGACGCGTCTGGGCGAGGGGACGATCGCTTCTCTTCGCCTGCTGGCGACCGGCTATCTGATCGGTGCGGCGATCGGCTTTGTGGCGGGCGTGGCGATCGGCTGGTCGCGGCACGCCAGTTATTGGATCCATCCGGTGCTGCGCTTTGTCGGGCCGCTCCCGGCAACCGCCTGGCTGCCGCTCGCCTTCTTTGTGTTCCCGACGAGCTTCAGCGCCAGCATCTTTCTGATTGCGCTCGCCACCGGGTTCCCGGTCACGGTGCTGACCTGGTCGGGGGTCGCCGGCGTCAACAGCGCCTACTACGATATCGCGCGGACATTAGGTGCCAGCCAGCGCTTTCTTGTGCTCAAGGTTGCCGTTCCGGCGGCAATGCCGCACGTCTTTGTCGGCCTGTTCATGGGTCTCGGCACTTCGTTTGCGGTTCTGGTCGTTGCCGAAATGCTGGGTGTGAAGGCGGGTCTCGGTTGGTATCTGCAATGGGCGCAAGGTTGGGCAGCCTACGCCAACATGTATGCCGCGCTGTTGACCATGGCCCTGTTGTGCTCGGGACTGATCACGCTGCTGTTCCGACTGCGTGACAGGTTGTTGTCCTGGCAGAAGGGTTTGGTGCGATGGTAGTCGCCGGCGCGTCGGCGGAAGTGACGCGCTCGACAAGAGACAATCCGGTCCGCGGAGCAACGCTAACCCTTCGCGAAGTGAGCCATCACTTTGATCTCGACGGCCAACCGCTGCCGGTCCTGGATCGGATCAGCTTGCGCATTAGCCGTGGCGAGTTCGTCGCTCTGCTCGGGCCAAGCGGGTGTGGCAAGTCGACTTTGCTGCGGCTGGTCGCCGGACTAAACGCACCGAGTGCGGGTTCTCTACTCGTAGACGGTGAGGTGATCGACGGGCCCGACCCCTCGCGCGTTGTCGTCTTTCAGGATCCTACGCTCTATCCGTGGCGGACGGTGTGGAACAACGTCGCGCTCGGCCCTGAGGCGCGCGGGCTCCTTGGGACCCATCGCGAACGAATTGAAGACGCTTTGCGTTTGGTCGGGCTCACCGGCTTTGCCAACGCTTATCCGCACCAGCTTTCAGGCGGCATGTCGCAACGCGCAGCTTTGGCGCGCGCCCTCGTCAACGATCCGAAGCTGCTGATCCTCGATGAACCTTTGGGTCAGCTCGACTCGTTGACGCGGATCACCATGCAGAGCGAGCTCGTCTCACTGTGGCAGCGGGTGGGCTTTACCGCGCTGCTAGTGACCCACGATGTCGAAGAGTCGCTGTTCCTTTCCAGCCGGGTTGTCGTATTGAGCGAACGCCCGGCGCAGATCAGGGCTGAAGTCGTCAACACAAGACCCTATCCCCGCCATCGCGGCGATCCGCATTTGGCCGAGCTCCGGCATGAAGTATTCGCGCGGCTTGGTCTCGACGCCACCTGGTGAGCAACGGACTGCGACCACCGCGGATATCAGAGGTCCGCCCCCGGGCTTAGCCCCGGCGGGCCTTCGCTCGCGTAACCCGGGGGGCGCTTGCGCGGGAACGACGGAAAAAACCGGTGCAAAGAACTTGACAGCCTTTTTCGCCGGGAATCCTGGTAGCGATTTGCTTGCCCGCGAGGCCCGCTCCGATCTCTTCACAAACTCTCGGCCCGAACTCAAAAGCGCATCGTGGCGCCGAGCAGCGGACCTTTGAAACGCACGTTGTAGCCGACTGGTTTCTCGCTCGCCGAGTAGCTGACGTTGAGGCTGCGATAGCCGACACTCAGGTCCAGCCAAGGCTTCAGCGCGTAGTCGAGGGTGCCGATGATCTCCCAGTCGGTGTGCGCGGCGATGCCAAAACCGCCGACATCGCCGTAGGCGGTCAATCCGAATCCATTGCCGAAATCGCGGTGATAGCGGGCGGCGATCAGCGGATCGGTCCAGGCGCCGAAACGGTCGACAGTGGTCGTCGGCAGCAGGCGTCCGTTCAGGGTCGTGTCGGCCGAGGCCCCCCAGACGCGAAAGCCCAATCCGGCGTCGATCGTTTGATTCGGCTGATCGAGGACACGGTAGATAAGGTCACCCGTTACGACGCTCAGCACTACGGCACTGTTGCCGCCCGAGTAAAAGATGTTGCGGGTTGTGATCGGAACTTCGAGCGGGACATGCAGCGCATCGGCGAGAAAGCCGACCGGCCCGTACCGTAGCTCGGCCGCTCCCATAAACGGGGCAGGCCGCAGGTCGCTGTATATCTCACCCGCTCCGGCGCTGATATTGACCTGC
The DNA here is from genome assembly GCA_019237175.1 of Alphaproteobacteria bacterium. Taxonomy (GTDB): domain Bacteria; phylum Pseudomonadota; class Alphaproteobacteria; order ATCC43930; family CGMCC-115725; genus AP-15. The sequence goes on along the minus strand of JAFAHP010000273.1, from coordinate 243 downwards.
GGCGCCCGCTGCAGCGGCGTGGTGATCGCCATGTTGAGATGCGGCAGCCACAGATAGGGATAGGCGATCAGCTGCAAGCCGCTGGTAAAGGTTGGCGGCGGCGCCGGTGGTGGGACGAGCGGCGGTGGCGCGTTCACCGGCGGCGGTGGTGGCGGTACAGCCAGGACCGGTTGAGGCGGCGGCGCGCCCGCCGTCCCGGCCGGGGCTGAATACTGCTGCCCCCGCGCCGGCAGCGCTGCCATC
>JAFAHP010000180.1 GCA_019237175.1 Alphaproteobacteria bacterium | reverse complement strand
CACGGCCACATGTGATCTTGGAGCGCGCACAGTTCCCGCGCCGTGTCACGGGCGAGCGCATCGCCACCGACGACGATCATGATCGGGTCGTCAGTCGTTGCCACCGCCGGTTCTAATCTTCCCGATCTTCAGGGTCTGGAGGATAGGCGTGGCATACCCCGTCGCGGTCGGCGACGACCCATCCGCCGGAAGCGCGATCGTGATTGATCGCGGCGGGGGCGATCGGCACCTTGCCGTATCCGCCCGGGATGTCGAGCACGTAGCTCGGCTGGCACAAACCGGATACCCGGCCGCGCAAATCGCGCACGATGCACTGGCCCTTTCTTATCCCAGTGCGGAAGTGAGAAGTGCCCGGAGCCAAGTCGGCGTGATGCAGGTAATATGGTTTGACCCGCATCGCGACGAGCCCGCGAAACAGCGCTTCCAGCACCGCGGCATCGTCATTGACGCCGCGCAACAGGACGGTTTGCGCCAGGACCGGGATACCCGACCGCAACAGCCGGGCCACTGCCTCTCTGGCGGCGGGTGTCAGCTCGCGCGGATGGTTGGCGTGGACCACCACCCACAAGGCCTTCTCGACCGACAACGCGCTGATCAGCGGCGCGGTAATGCGGCGCGGATCGACGATCGGTACCCGGGTGTGGAACCGGATCACACCGAGATGGGCGATGGCGTCCAGGGCCCGGACGATGCAGCCGAGGCGGCGCGGTCCCAGGACGAATGGGTCGCCGCCGGTGACGATCACCTCCCAGATCTCGGGCCGCTGACGAATATAGTCGTAGGCGCTCTGCAGCTCGGCTTGATGCAGCATCGCCGGGCGCTTGCCGACCGTCTCGCGGCGAAAGCAGAACCGGCAATAGAGCGGGCACAACACCGTGGGCTTGAGCAACACCCGATCGGGATAGCGGTGGACGATGCCGGGAACCGGCGACCAGCGCTGGTCGCCGATCGGGTCGGCGAGCTCCTCGGAGGCGGTTGTTAGCTCGGCGCCGCTCGGCAAGAATTGGGCTGCGATCGGATCATTCGGATGGCCGGGATCGATCAGCGCGGCCATTTCCTCGGTCACGGCCACCGAAAACCGCTCAGCGACCCGCCGGATCTCGTCGCGCCGCGCGGGTGCGACCAAGCCGGAAGCGATCAAATCATCGGTGCGCAAAGTCATCGGCACTGCTTTACGGCAAAACTAACCCGCCACGCCCGATAGGGCGAGCCGGCTCGGAGCGCGCTTTCCGCCGACGTTGACCGACTATCTCCTTGCGTAAATTCGCGCACAAACGGAGGCCGGTGGCGGAGCCGCGTATTCACCCCCTCGCCACGCTCGCGGGGAGAGGGTTGGGGTGAGGGGTCCCTTTTGCAACTGCCCTGCCTCCACGGGTCGGGCGCGGCTTGCCCCTCACCCGAAGCCGCTCCGCTTGCCCCTGAAGGGACAGAGCACGGCGGCCGTTGCTGTTTCGCCGGTTGGTTTAAACACGGTCAGAAGCGGAGTCCAAAATACAGCGGATTTACAGCAGAACCAGCGCTCCGGTTGAATAGGGTCTCAGATGGCATCCAACACACTCCCTCGGCCTGCTGGCCGCTCTCGCCGGCGCGCGAATGATCCGAACCCCGGCAAGCGGCGTTATATCGTGTGATTGCGGCATCATTATAACGACCGGGGCAAGTCCTCAACGCCATCAGCGCCAAACGGCAGCCGCGCGAAAGTCTCAATCCCATTTCGTTCAGGGCAAGTGCTGAACCGCTTGGCCCGATTGCTCCAATCCCGCCAAACGCTTACGCATGCACTTGTCAAACACCGACGATCGCTCGGGATCTGTGTCCAGATCAGGCCATCGTCCCGGTAGGAACCTACTACGTCCGAACGCTTCAAGCCACCCGATCATCGGAAGCGGCGCAGCCCCGGGTCACCGAGATCGACGCCCAGCGGCATCACATCGCGTCCGAGCCCGGTGATCTGGACATTCTCCGGCAGCGGATAGAAGCGGACATCGTCGGCGCGCGCGTGAATGCGCTGTGCGACCGTGGCCAGTGCGTCGTCCAACGCCCTGCTGTCGAGCCGCGCCCAAAAGACGGAATATTGCAGCGGCACGCCGAACTCCCGAACCGCGCGCCACACCCGCGCCAGACGCCGGGGTTCCGCGATGTCGTAGCAGACGAGCCAGGC